>NZ_JBVCPV010000001.1:0-56345 GCF_057456495.1 Lishizhenia sp.
AGAAGGAAAACTCTACGCCATCGCCAGAGGTTATGTGCCTTTAGAAATGGTAGAAGAGAACTTGAAGAATTTGTAAAAGTTTTGAAATATAGAATTACTGAAGGGCCCGAAAGGGCCTTTTTTGTGCTTTAATTAATAGGTTTAAACTAGGTTCCCGAGCGGAGTCGAGGGGCCGAACTACCTAAGCAAGATAGGTCGAACGCTAGAGGACGACTATTAATTTCGAATTTCCAATTTATTACGGGGCTTATAACGGGCTCTCCGCTATAGTCCTTTGTTGCTTTTGTTTTGCGCTTTAGCCTAAACCAAGCTTCTAAAGTCGCTTTTTATAGGCCAAGCTCCAATACATAAGCACCTTCAGGCGCTGCCGCTGCTATCCCTAAGCCAAATCAGTTTGGAGAGTGGGTAGGGAGTATGGAATAAAGTTATGAGTGTAGAGTTATGAGTTTTTAATAATAGGTTCCCGAGCGGAGCGATGCACTGAGCATTTGTCGAAGTGTCGAGGGGCCGATACACCTTTATATCAATTCCACAGAACCAACGCCCTTCCTCAAACGTTCATATCACATGACAAACGACGAACATTTATTAGCCCTTCGTACTTTCGAGGCAGAGATCAAAGACAATAAATCTGAGGTAGAAGAATTTCAGCACCGCGTTTTACGTCCTGTTCTAAAACATTTGAACGATAAATTATGGACGCTAATTAAGGCGGATACCCATTTTCAACTGCTACTCAAAAAGAGTTTACCCTCTAAAGAAAAAGAACTTCAATTGCGCAATTTCATAAAAAAGAACAATGCCTTTAAATACGAAAGTATAGGTATGACCTGCGCACTTTTTACTACGGAAGAATTTGAGTTTTATAGGGAAAACAAAAGGGATTTGGATAAACGAATTACGCAAATGGTGGAGGAGAGAGTGGTGAGTCAGTTTTGAGTATAAACACCTTTTATTTATCTTCCTATCCGAACAAGTCTACTTATTATATTGCGAAATTTTTAATGCATAATTACTTCTTCAATAATTCTATTCTGTTTTTTATTTTGAACATGTTTTGAATCTTCGAACAATTTACTATTCTTCAAAGAGGGGAATATTTTTGAAGCGCGAATAAGCATTTTTTTACCGGGGAAAAGAATATCTTCTTTTGCAGCGAAAATGGTAATCGGAGTTGTTATATTCTTTGCTTTCTTAGAATCTATAATTGGTACTGGTGTAAAATCCATTTCAAATTCAGGAATCACTTTCTGAAGAAATGCTAAAGCAAACTTATCCCGGTCGGTGAAAAGGTTGGATAAGAATTTCTCTAAATGCGCCATTTTATTTGATTTCATGAATCTTTTCATAGGTATAAACACTTTGAATAATGCTTTTAATGGATTACCGTTTACAATGTAAGCAGGTGCAGATAAAAACACTTCCTTGATCTTACTTTCATCATGCTCCAAAGTTTTTAAAATTACCAAACCTCCAAAGGAGAAACCTGCCATTGTTACGTTTGTGATATCGAGTTCTGTAATAATCTCATTCATCCATTGTCCATAAGATTCGTCTTTCATACTGGGCCTTGTTTCTGCACTTTTATTCGGCTGAGCAATAACATCTACAGCGTAAACTCTGAATTTTTGATGCAGGTTAGGATAAGTTTCCAATGCTACTGGGGCGCATCCGTTTGAACCATGCACAATGATTATTGGTGGATTCAAAGGGTTTCCAGTGACTATGATATTGGTGTTTCCAAAACTGGTTTTTATTGTTTGGAATTCGAAATCAATGTTCAGGCTCTTTAGCTTTCTATCATAAAGTTTAAAGATTTCCTTTTTTCCTTTTTCTGATTTAAATAATGATTTCATTTATGATTTTTTTGTTTAATGTATCCAATTAAGGCTCCGATAGAAATACCAACTGAAATTCCTATGGCAAGGCTGTCCAATATCATTCCTATGGCTGCGCCAATACCTGTTCCTATAGCGATACCTGCAGCTACATAATTTGTTTGTTTCATTCTCTCATGTTTATTGATTTGCTCATGCTACTACAACACTCACTTTATTCGCCTTTCTTGATTTTAGATAAGTTTTAAAACTAATCCTTCTTGTGTGTAAAATGTTATTCAATGAGAAAGGGTTATAATGATATTTCCTCGTTTATGTCCTAATTCCACATAATTATGGGCCTCAGTAATTTTATCAAGGGGAAAAACTTTATCAATAACCGGTTTAAGTTTACCCTTTTCTACCAATTCTTTAAGTTTTAAAAATGCCTTTTTTGGAGTTTTGGGAACACCTTTGTCAATGGATATGTATTTTCCTCCAGTGGTTAGCGCCAGTTTGCTTTTTTCTTTTAAGGTTGATGACTTACTGTTTCCAACTGCGTCGATTACGTATTTATAGGTGTCCAATTCATGCTCTGCATTTTCTGCGGTGTAGTCAATTACCATGTCTGATCCCAATGAGTTAACGAGTTCAAAATTTCTTTTACTACAAACGCTTGTTATTAGTGCTCCCTCGTTTTTGGCAAGCTGTAATGCCGCGGTTCCAATGCTTCCAGATGCTCCGTAGATAAGTACTTTATCACCTTTTTTAATTTTAGTTTGGTTTATTAGGTGAGAAGCCAATAATCCACCATAAGGAATAGCAGCAGCCTCTTCAAAACTTACATTTTCTGGCTTGGTAGCGATGTTCCAATCCTGTGGCAAACAAATAAATTCTGCATAAGATCCAAACCTATTTTTCATAGGAGAAATAGAACCGTATGCGAAAACTTCATCTCCAATATTAAATGAATTAACTTTAAAACCTTTATCCACAACTACACCAGATGTTACCATTCCTAAAACAGGATTTCTGGGTTTTCCGAAACCAAAGATCAGTTGAAGTATAAATTTGGAAACAGGAGGTTCGTTCAACTTACGAATAAGGACATCACTTGCGGTTACTGAAGTCGCTTTTATACTTATTAGTACTTCATTTGCCTTGGGTGTTGGTTTCTCAACATCACCCATTACCAGGTGTTCAGACCCTCCGTATTTAAGGCATTTAATCGCTTTCATAATTAATCTTGTTTAATTGACTTTAATAACTTCAATAATGTTGGGTGCATAGGTTTAAAAGCAGGGGAAATGATTATTGTTTTTACTAAAACCTATACCCTATACGTAAGTGCATGTTTAATTCTAATTCAGTTTTATCCTTTGGATACCCTGCACGTTCGGCAAAGGTGTGACTAAGACCCACACCAAGACCTGCTTCGTAATTAAAATGTTTTCCTAAATTTCTTCTAATACCCCATGTTGGAATAATGGAGAAATCACTTACAACAGGAGCATTGTCAGGGTTGAACAGTACAAACCAGTCAGGGTGAAAGCTTGTTTTTAAAGCGATAAAATCACCACTGTTTCCATCAATTCTTTTTGAATTTTGTGAGCGTCTTTTGAGGTTATAGTAATATCTTGGTTCAATAACTATAACAGGTGTAAGTAGGAAAGGAGAATCATAATCATCATAATAAGTAGTTTCCCAAATACCAAAATCAAAACCAATTTCGGTTCTTAGTGCTATGCTGTTAACTAATTTGACTTCATTATATACCCAGCCCCCTAAAACGCCAGTTTGTATTCCAAATGTAGATCTTTCAACACTTATGTTTTGAGCTTTTGAGACTAGCGTTAGTCCTGTTAGTATTATAATTAATAAAGTTTTTTTCATAATAAATGACTTTTAAAGATTACGAGGACAAAGGTCGATGTTCAAGGCTCTATAAAGGTTCGTAATCTCAAGTGTATGTTCGCAATTACATATCCGAACCAAGACCTATAATTCGGAACTTCTCTGCAGCTGAACCTCCTCATATTTGTTCTTGATTGTGAAAATCAGTCATTTAACTCGTATTGTCATAAATGATAATATCAATTAAAAACAGAATCAAATAATAGTTTAAACTTTTAATCAAGAAAAAATGAAAAACAGCAATTTATTAGTAGTATCATTTCTTTTATTGTCAACCGCATCTATAGCACAACTTACAGGTGATAGTAAACCAAAATTCGAGATGAAACGTAACCACATTCAGTTTGAATTAGGTACAGGGTCTGGTAAAATCGAAGATAAGCAATTGTCTATTGACAGGATAAAGTACAGTTCAGTTAGTGCTCAATTGGGATACGAACATCACTTGAAAAATGATTTCCGTTTTCAGTTTTATCTGTCCAACGATGCTACCAAGCTTAAACAGAAAAGTGAGGGACTTGATGCGCCTTATGTTGCGTTTGAATCGAGCCTAGGTTTTTTGGCGCCAGTGGTGAAGACTAAGGGTGGTTTCAACATGCACTTGGGAGCTAGCTATGCTTTTAGTACTCGCTTTGCTAATTGGGAAAAACGTAACCTGACTGATGGCAACTTCAGTTCACTTACGGCGCATCACTTGAATGTCGCTATGCAGTTCGAATATAAAAAGGATAGATGGCGCACTACATTGGGCTTGAACATGCCAATAATGGCACATGTCTACAGATCTACTGACCCCACGATAACGATAGTCAATGGCGAATTCTCTCCACTTTTTGAAAATGGAAAAAGAGCTACACCTAAAAACTACAAAGTTCCAGAAGCGAGGTTGATGATAGGTTATAAGGTGACTAATTTCTTGGAATTGAACCTTAACTATGACTATAAACAAATTAATAGTTCTTTTGGAGCAGATATAAAACAAGTAGAACATCAGGTACGCATGGGAATAGTGTTCAACTTCTAAATCATTAACTGAGGTCCCTTATTTTGTAATAAAGAGTTAATTAAAATCCCCTCCTACTGTGGTGGGGTTTTTTGTCTTAGGCAAAGTATTAGTCTTTCAGAAACTGTTTTGGCGTAAGACCTGTTTCTTTTTTAAAATAAGTGTTGAAAACAGTTTTTGAGTTAAAACCACAGTCGTAGGCAATGGACATAATCGTGAGATGTGCATTCTCAGGAAGTTTGGCTAAATATTTAAACTCCTCTATACGGTAATGATTGATGAACTCATTGAAATTCTTGCCTATTATATCGTTCAGTAACCAGGAAAGTTGGTTGGCATGCATACCCAATTCATCCGCTAATGTGCGTAAGGAAAGGTTTGGGTTCAGATAGGATTTTTCGATTTCTATACGTTGCTGAAGTTTAGCTTTGAATTTAACTGTAGCTTCCTCATCAAGGAGACCTTTTTTTGTAGTTACTTCTGTATACAATTCAAAAAGTTCTTCAGGAAAGAGTTTTTTATGAAACTCTGAATATCTGGGATCACCTTTAATTGGGTTGACCAATGGATCTGTGTATCGGAGCAAAAGCATTGGAGATTTGGTTTCCATTGCTTGTGAAACCCAATCGAAAGCATTCTCAGTTTCTCCTAGAGCGCAATACAAAAGGAAAAGGTAGGAACTAGCTGTAAATCCATCTGAAACCTTTGCTTGCTCCACCAAAGCATTTCGGTATTTTTCTGTGCTTTCTATGTCCTTGTTAATTGCGTAAGATAAGGCAATGGCACCGGTTTTTTCTTCCTTAATAAGAATTTCGGGAGGCATTGCATTGAAAAAAGGAATTACCTCATGGCTTCGTCCCATCATAAGAAGACAAGTAGCTTTGACTGATAGCACAGGTATGTTCTTTGGACTGAACTCTAAACATCTATCCAATTTCTTTAAGGATTTGTTATAATCCTCTAACATATAATCCAAGTAACCACTAAAGAATTGGGTTTCATGAGACAATGGGTCCAGAGTGAGCGCGATATCCAAATGCTTTTTGGCTTTTTCTTTTTGTCCAGCCAAAACATAGAGTAAAGCCATGAATTGCTGTGCTTCTACATAATTAGGATTTAGCTCAATGGACTTTGAATTAAGTTCAAATGCCCTTCGATAATTACCCTCGGTAAAGAAAGCAATATTAGCAAGGAGGCAATATGCATTTGGTAATTGGTCGTTCAGTTGCACTGCTTGGTTTGCTAGTGCAGCAGCTTTCCCCCAGCCCTCCTCAAAAGAAATATATCCACAAGTTGCCAGAAAACTATAAGCATCGCCAAGTCCTACCAGTGATTTTGCATGATTCGGATCTTTCTCCAGCGCTTCTTCATAGAAAGTAATAGCGATTTGAACATCCTCTGGATTCCACTTGTTTTTGTAAAACGAGGCTTTTAGCGAATATTCGTATGCATCAATACTCTCAGTTTGTTTTTCAACCAAGTGTTCGTTGATTTCAAGGTGACCGAAATGCTCCCTCAATCGATCTGCAATCAACAAACTAATTTCATCCTGAACTTCGAAAATATTTTCAAGTTTTCTATCCCAAGATTCTGACCAAAAGTGAAAATCCTCTACTGCGTCTATTAACTGAGCAGTTATGCGTACGGAATCACCGAATAATCGGACGCTACCTTCGAGCAAGGTAGAAACCCCTAAATCTTTTCCAATATTGCGAATGGGAATGTTTTTCCCTTTGAAATGAAAGGCAGAGGTTCTAGATGTAACTTTCAATCCATCAATCTTCGCTAAAGCATTGATAATCTCTTCCGTGATACCATCACTAAAGTATTCATTCTGCTCATTCGCACTCATGTTCACGAAAGGAAGAACGGCAATTGTTTTATCATTTATGTTGCTATGAACGTTCACTTCTAATCTGCGGATAATGGATTCTCAAATGTAATACAACAGATAGTATATGCCAAGAAGGTCAAAAGCTATTGATAGCTTTTTAATTTTATTCTAAACCAATTCAAGGTGTTTATATTAAAAGATAAGCAGTATTTACTAAATGGAGGAAATATGTTACTACTACCACTTATTTAAAATAAACAGTCCTTTTTTCTATGTGTGGAGATTTTTGCGACGAAATTTCAACTCCCTACTCACACTCCAAACTGACTTACCCTTCTTTCTTTGGGCTTTCTGCTTTAGGTTTTCCTCCTCCTTTTTTCCCTGGTTTCTTGTAGAATTTCTTTTTCCCTGAGAACTTTTTGTTTTTAGACCTTGCCGGAGCATCTTTCCAAACGGGACCCGGTTCCATACCTTCTGGCAATGCTAGTTTTGGAATAGAAGATTCTATCAACTTTTCTATGTTGCGCACGCGGAACATGTCCTTTTCGTTCACCAAAGTAAAGGCTTCTCCCTTTGTATTTGCACGGGCAGTTCTACCTACTCTGTGTACGTAATCGGCAGCATCATGGGGCACATCATAGTTGATGACCATGTTAATTTCCTTGATGTCTATACCTCTACTCATTACATCAGTAGCTACCAAAATACGTATACGCTTAGATCTAAATCCACGCAATACTTCTTCTCGTTTGTCTTGTTCTAAATTCGAAGAAATTCCTTTGGCTTTGAAACCGTTTTTATTGAGCGACTTCACAATTTCACTCACTTTACTCTTCGATGAGGTAAATATGATGATGGAATCGTAGTCTGTTCTATCTGCAAATATATGCTTGAGGATGTCTAACTTCTGGTTGTCGTGTACCAAGTAAATTTTATGATCTACTCCCTCAGCAGGCTTGGCAATTCCTAAACGAATCTCTGTATGATCAAGAAGAATTCGCGTAGCTAATCCCATCAAGCTTTTGGCCATGGTTGCACTAAACATCAGGGTTTGGTGCTTTTTAGGTAAGTAAGAAATGATGGATTTTAAATCATCAATGAATCCCATGTCTAACATTCTGTCGGCTTCGTCCAATACCAAATGTTTTACATGTTTAAAATTAACGTGACCCATTTTTAAGTGAGACAATAACTTACCCGGTGTAGCAACGATGATGTCTGTTCCTTTAGACAAAGCTTCTTTTTGCTCCGACCAATCTGCACCGTCACCACCACCGTAAATGGCTTTAGACCCCACAGAAATAAAGTAAGATAAACCTTGAATTTGTTGTTCAATTTGAACGGCAAGCTCACGTGTTGGAACAATGATAAGGGTGTCGATATTGGTGTCTTGTTTCCCCACCAACTTGTTCAATATAGGCAATACAAATGCTGCAGTTTTCCCTGTTCCAGTTTGCGCACAGGCCAAAACATCTTTGTTGTCTAAGATCAGTGGAATGGCTTGCTCTTGGATGGGCGTTGCAGTTTCGAAGCCCATGTAATCTAACGCATTTACAAGCTCTTCGTTTAAGTTTAATTCTGTGAATTTCATTGGGTTTAAAGATAAGGAGATAATTGGACTTGTGCTGAATTCGTAAAGAATATTGTAGTGGGATGAAAAAGATATAAACTTCTAATTACGGTTTCTCGACTCCGTTCGAAAACCTACTGAATAAGTTCTGTTTTAATGGTTCAAAACCATATCCACTCTGGAACCGGTTATCTTTATTCTTGTTAAGATTTAAGTATTTTAATTTTAAACCAACACTCGAACAAGGTTCTCGAGCGGAGTCGAGAGACAAACCATCAAACTAGTCATCTAAGCGTCTAACGGTCTAAAAGACTAGAAATCTAGGTATGTAGCCATCTAGAACTCTAACTAAATGTCTGTATCCAAAATGTGCTGTACGCGCCCAACCTCTCCAGTTGTTAACTGCACTTTTATGCCGTGGGGGTGCTGCGGACTTTTGGTTAACAAACGTTTTACTTCACCTTCTGTAAGTTCACCTGTACGTTGGTGGTGTTTTTGCACGATTTCTACAATGTACCCTACTTTGATGTCTTTACGGAAAGTTCCCTCACTCATGAATTCTGATTTTGTAACAAAGATAGCGTTTCTCTCAGCTTTGGAAAGCGCAAGTTCTTCTATCTTTAAGGTCTTATTATAACCCATGATTAGAGAAATACAAGCGAAAGACAATAAAGCCATTGCGGGTGTAATACGCAGCGCTTTGGAAGAATATGGTCAGGCCAAAGAAGGAACGGTGTATACTGATCCTACAACCGATCATTTGTTTGAACTTTTTAAAACGGAGGGTTCTATTTATTTCATTTTGGAATTGGAAGGTAAAGTTGTGGGCGGTTGTGGTATTTACCCGACCAAAGGTCTCCCAACAGGCTACGCAGAATTGGTAAAACTTTATCTCAATTCAAACCTTAGAGGAAAGGGTTACGGAAAAGAACTCATGCAAAAAAGTATGGATGCCGCACAAGCTATGGGCTATACATATTTGTATTTGGAGTCTATTCCAGCCTTAAATGAAGCCGTGCATTTGTACGAAAAAGTAGGTTTTAAAAAGTTAGACGCACCCCTGGGAGATTCTGGTCATTTTTCATGTGACTTATGGATGGAAAAGAAGTTGGGCTTCGAGTAGCCTCAGTCCACCTTTCAGTATGAAGTATATGGGGTAAGTATGACATTGAGTAATTTCAAACTCTCAAACGACATACTCTCTAAAAATCTAAGTGTCTAACCGTATAAAAGTCTCCAAGACTTTCCTATTTTAGAGTTTCCAAAAAAGAACAATATGAGTACACCCAAAGGAATACCTTCTGTAGATTTAGCAGATTTCGTAAAAGGAACACCCCAACAGCGTGAGCAGTTTGTGCAAGATCTTGGTAACGCTTACGAAACTATAGGTTTTGTAGCGGTGAGAAACCATGGAATTCCACAAGAATTGATAGATGCTTTGTATGCAGAAATGAAAGCCTTTTTTGCGTTGCCAACGGAGGTAAAAGCAAAGTATGAAATTGAGGGTATTGCTGGCCAACGTGGGTATACTTCTTTTGGAAAAGAACACGCCAAGGGAATGAAAGCGGGTGACTTGAAAGAGTTCTGGCATTTTGGTCAGTTCGTTGAAGATGGTGACCCGATCAAAGCTGAGTACATAGATAATGTAGCGGTGGAGGAGTTACCCAATTTTTTAAAAATAGGTAGAGATGCTTACAAGAGTTTTGAAAACAGTGGTCAAGAATTATTGAAAGCCATTGCCTTATTCTTAGGACTGGAAGAAAACTACTTTCATGAATTTGTGCACAACGGGAACAGCATCTTGCGTCCCTTACATTACCCACCGATTCAAGGTGAAGTAGAACCAGGAGCGGTAAGAGCGGGTGCGCATGAGGACATCAATTTAATTACACTTTTGGTAGGAGCTTCTGCCGACGGATTGGAAGTGTTGAACAAAAACAACGAGTGGGTTGCGGTAACTGAAATTCAAGATCATATCGTAGTGAATGTTGGAGACATGCTACAACGTTTGACCAACAACAGACTAAAATCTACAACTCACCGTGTAGTTAACCCACCTGCAGCAGAAATGGGCAAGAGCAGGTATTCAGTTCCCTTCTTCTTACACCCAAAACCAACCATGCCCTTAAACTGTTTGGCGTCGTGCATAGATGAAGAACACCCACAAGTTTATACGGATATTACGGCGGGAGATTATTTGATGGAAAGGTTGAGAGAGATAGGGTTGGTGAAATAGTTGGGTATTTAATGATTTAAGCATTTAAAGAAATAAAAACAGGGAACCACAGTGGTTCCCTGTTTGTTTTAAAGCCTGATTATTTTAGGTTCTCGAGCGAAGTCGAGAGACTAAAAATCTAACTGTCTAAAAATCCTTTCGTCTAGGCATCTAGAAATCTAGCGCTCTAGAAATCTAACCTACATTTTCGTTACCGAAGAAGCATCAGAAATATCAATGTGATCCACAGTCGGATTTCCTTTGTATTTCAAACTACTTGCATCTTTTGCAGTTACGCGTAAAGTTTGGTTTACTGTTATTTTTGCGTTGCTGGCATCTCTCAAGAAAACGTCCAAATGTTCTACTTCGAAACTATAATCTTCAAAACTTGAAGCATCTTCGCAAATCAATTCTAGGGTATTACACGTTCCTGCTAAATCGATGTGAGAAGCATCTCTTACTTTCATAAAGGCATCATCTACGTTCAATTCTCCGTAAAAATGACTCGCGTCTGTAACTATGGCTTCCAAATGATCTGTTTCTAGCCTGTTTTCAAAAGTTAAACTACTTGCATCATGCGCACTAACGCGAGATAAATAAGGTACAGTGATGTAAGTATTAATAACAGCACCATTTCTAAAACGCGTGTTGGGTTTTATGTCAATTTCCAATTCTCCAGAAACCATAGAAACGACAATTCTATCGTGTATGTTTTCGTTGGCTTCTATGATTACACCTTCGTTTTCACTAGAGAAAGTAACATAGGCGTTGATGTTGTCTCTCAATTTTAATTTTGTGAATCCTGTAATTCCTTTATCTTCTGTGGTTACCGTAGACGATGGGTTGATTTTAAATTTCGAGCATGAGCTAACTACCAATCCAACCAATGTTATCAAGAATAAATACCTTTTCATAATTTCTATTTTTAAGGTAGACAAGGCAAAAAGTGTTTACCCCTATGTCTCTTTAAATTTTTTTCATTTTTTTCTCAAACAGTGACAGCAATGGCAGCGCCTTGAAGTTTGGCCTTAGTAAGCGCAAGGAAAAGGGTACGACCACCGGAAGTAACCTTGCCCTTATGCGCGACTTAGGAAAAACTGAAGGGACTATAATGGATGGCACGGCCGTTTGCCAAGAACAGGTTGGAGTGTGAGTAAGGAGTTTTGAGAAACTTCCAATTTTAAAATTTTCAACTACCGGTATGTGCATCTTTATGAATTAAAGCTTGCCCCCTATTCCGGCTATACGCAAAGTCCCCAATTTTATTTTGGGGCTGACGCTGCTATCAGGGGTGGGTTAGAAAAACTGCAAAGTTACCTAGGTGCTGAAATTAACTAATGTATTCTTTTTTAGTGTGTTGAGAAAATAAAAGTTTACAAATAAAGAAACTTTTAATATCTTTGTCCTATCAACTATAACCACATGCTAAAACGATTTGAAACCAAGATATTGGAAGAAGCTTTTGATTTTGTTCAGCAACAAGATATGAAAGTTAGGAAGAAGATATTACAGAATATAAGACGGGCAGAAATTTTTACGGATCCTAAATTCTTTAAAAAACTGAATCATGAAATTTGGGAATTTAGAATCAAATATAATGGGAATCAATATAGATTGCTGGCATTTTGGGATAAGGAAAACAAAAAAGAAACATTGGTATTCGCAACACATGGCTTTGTAAAGAAAACGAGTAAGGTTGACCCAAAAGAAATAGACAAAGCTGAAAAGATTAGGTTGAAGTATCTAAAAAATAAAAAACAATGAAAAGTTATTCATTAGATAAGACGGAAGATCTTTTAATTGGTAAGAAGGGAAACCAAGAAAGAGAAGAGTATGAATTTGAGTTAAAACTAGAACTCATTGGGGATATGATTAAGACTGCACGTAATAAACGACAGTTAACTCAGGAACAACTGGGAGAATTAGTGGGGGTTAAAAAGGCGCAGATTTCACGGTTGGAAAATAGTACGGGTAATGTGACGCTAGAAACCCTTATGCGAATCTTCAATGCATTAGGTGCGAAGTTGAATATGACATTGAAAATGTAATAGTCCCCAAATAACATGGGGACTATCTTTTTAAAATTAGAAAAATCTCAAGGCCACATGGGCACCTATCCAGGCATTTGATTTTACGTAAGAATCATGGGTGTAACTGTAGCCTTCCCAGGGCATTAAATTATCCAAAAATTGGCCGGTAGGTGAGCTGTAATCAGATATGGTATGTACGTTCAAACTCGGTCCAAAAGCCAAGGCCACTTTCTTAAACATTTGCCAATGGAAACTCATGTTTATTTTACCCAGAACATTAGGATTTAAATAGTATTCCGTTTGCAGTGTACTGGCTTCTAAATCGAAGAACAAACGCAATCGTTTACTTAAACCTACAGAGGATCCTATACCATATCCAAAAGTATACACTGGTTCACTTCTTTGAAAACTCGCACCTGCTCTAAAGGTGTTGTAAAAACTGTGCGATCCAGAACGCAAAGCAATATTGGCCTCTGTTATTTCATTGGCCGATAACTCTAAGTTATGGTAACCGTGTTTCGAATAAGAAAAGAAACCTATTGTTGGTCCAGAAATACTATCACTAATATTAATAAACCCAATTTGCGCACCTTTTACATGTGTGGCGATATTCAAAAACCCTGCTGCTTGTAAACCGCGAACTTCTCCGCGAGCAATGTTCATGAATCCGGCTAACTGTGCTCCTTTTACATTGTTGTTGGCGTAGTTCATAAAACCAGCACCTTGTACTCCTTTTACTTCGCCTAAGGCAATGTTAGAAAATCCAGAAAACTGTCCGCCGGTAAAACTTCCTTTGGTATAATTTACCAAACCTGTAAATTGACCACCATTAAAATTGGCCCCATTTAAGTTAGTTATGCCCGACATTTGCAATCCGCGCTGGTTTCCACCCACAGCGTTAAATAGTCCGGCTGCTTGGAAATAACGAACGCTATCCACATTTAAATTGAATAGACTGGCGACTTCCATTTTATTTACTCCTCCGGTAATTCCTCCCAAAAGATTGAAAGAAAAATCATAGGAACTGGCACTGCTCAATCTTCCGGCAGTACCTACTCCTGGTACTATAGAGAATTGACTTTTTCCTTCTAGTTTATTGGAGAAATTAGAGATGTTGGCTTTGTTTTCATCGGATAACTTAAACCATTTGAAAGCTCTGACCTTATCTAAAAGCTGACTTCCTGTAGTGGTATCGGCAATTGTGTTTTCTGGTTCAAGGGCAACATTGAGTACAGCATAACCTTCCATAGGCCATAATATCAAGGTGTCTTTGTATCCTTGCTTCTTCACATTGATGTAGACTTTTTCTGAACTTGAAACCTGTAAATCGTAGTATCCATATTGGTCAGAAACAGCAGAACTCAAGGTTAATGTATCGTATAAGGTAACATAAGGAATTTTCGTTTGTGTTTGCGCATCAACTACATATCCTTGTAGGTGTACCTCTCCGGGTTTTGGAACGGTAGTTTTGCGCAAGAGGATGTAATTTCCTTTCACTTTGTACGTAATCTTTCCTTGGAAAATATCGTCCAAAACTTCACGCGTAGTTTGGTTTTGATAACTACGTGATAAGCGCTGATTTTCATCAATTGCATCCGTTCTATAGGCGAAGGTATAATTACCAATTTTTTCCATTTCATCTAACACTACTTTCAGTGTGGTAGACTGAAGTTGCAAGCTCACTTTTCGTTCTAATGGGGGAAGGGGAGTAGTTTGGCCAAAGGCCATTGCTACCTGTAAAAAACAACCCAATATTATTAATCTAAATACATTCATCTCCGTAAATTTCATATTGGTTATTGTTATACTTCACTTCTAAATCCATCAACTCTTTAATGATGTTTAAAATCGTAGCCAAAGATTCATTTTTAAAGGTCACACTCAATTCACAATCTGCAATAGCTTCATTTTTAATGATGATCTCTTTTTGGTAAAATGCAGATAGAATTTCTGTAACTTCTTTCAGTTTAGTGCCGTCAAATTCAAAAACTTTATCTTTTCTCGACTCTGTTTTTTCGTACTTCTTAACAAGCGCTTCTTTGGCAACGTAGAAAGCACTATCTCCCTCAATTAGGCGTATATCTTCATCACCCAATTTCAATTCAACGATTCCTTCGGTGACTACAACTTTCACGGTATCTCCTTTGTCATGAATGTTGAAGACTGTACCTACATCCACCACTTTGAGTTCTTTTACGTGAACAGTAAACGGCAAGTCGTCTTTATGTTCTACCGCAAATTCTGCACTTCCTTCCAAGGTTAAACTTCTATTGCTTTTGTCAAAACCTTCGTTGAGCATAATCTTACTGTGCGGTTCTAATTTTACTTTAGAATTATCCTTCAAGGCAAAAGAGGTTGCTTCTGTGCTAGCCGTGTAACTTTCTAAACTAAAGGTGTTTTGAATACTGTCATTGATCACGGGTTGTTCAGTGATTTCAACAGGCTCTACCTCATTGTTCCACGTAAAGACCGTAAATACCAAGGCAATACTTGCGGCCACTGCCAAAGCACTGTAAAGTAGGCGCAGGTTGTTTTTTCCTTTGTTCTGAATTTGTCCTTCTACTTTTTTCCAAGCCTCTTTTGTATTCACTGCTTTAAACACCTCTTGTTGATGTGAAAGCGCAAAAGCTTTTTCGTATTCTAAAAAGAGTTCTTTGTTCGCTGTTGATGCTTCCATCCATTTGCTGATTTCTTCAGCTTGGTGGGGAAGGGCTTCACCTTTGAGGTAAAGCTGTATTAAATCTTCCATGTATGTGTTTTCTTCTACCATCCTCTTAAGATTAAAATGTGAATGATAAAAGCCGGTAGATATTCGTGCAAGGCTGAACGCATCAGCTTTAGGGCTTTGCCCATTTGATTTTCTACCGTCTTTGTTGAAATGTTGAGTTGATCAGCAATCTCTTTATAGGAGAGTTGTTCCTGTCTGGAAAGCTGAAAAACTTCTCTACACTTGGGGGGTAATGTTTGCATAGCTAATTCTATGGTTTGTTCTAATTCCTTACTTTCTATACCACTGTCTGTTCGTTCAGAGCCCGACAAGCTATAGTCTTCTTCTACTTCGCGATGAGAATTTTTGCGCTTTGCTGAGTTTAAATGATTGAGACTGGCATTGTGTACAGCGCTGTACAGGTAAGATTTGGTTTGACCTTTAATTTCCAGTTCTTTTCTTTTTTCCCAAAGCTTTATAAATAGCTTTTGTACAATATCCTCAGCCACTTCCTGACGCTTTACCATCGTATAGGCATAGCGCGCTAAGGATTCGTAGTATTGGTTAAACCAAGACTCCAAAGTTTGGGAAGTAATCGCTTCAACTAGCTCCATTCTTTCTTATCGCTTTGTGTAGTAGACAGTAGAAATAGAACATACCCCTATGCTCCTTTCAACTTTTTTAAAATTAAAGCAAAAAAAAGAGGAAAACAGTGTTTCCTCTTTAATCTTTTATGTTGAGAAGTGCTTATTGTTCGTTTCCAATAATCTCAAACAACGCGTTTAAGTTTGGAGAAATAATAACTTCGATTCTTCGGTTTTTAGCTTTATCTGTTTCGCTTACTGGGTGGAATTGAGATCTACCTGAAGCACTTAAGATAGCTGGGTTGATGTCAGAATTTGCCAACATAATTTCTACAACTGCTGTTGCTCTTAAAACAGACAATTCCCAGTTGTTTTTTGGGTGCTTCGCACTGTTTAACGCGTCAGCATCAGTATGACCTTCAACGATAATTTCTAAATCGTCATCACCTTGAATTGCTCGCGCTAATTCGATGATTGCTTTTTGTCCTTCTGCTTCAACGTTCGTAGAACCAGAGGCAAATAATAATTTTGCTTCTAAGCTTACGTAGATTTTACCATCTTTTTGTTCTACGGTTAAACCTTTATCGTTGAATCCGTGTAAAGCTTCAGCAACTTTGTTTTTCAAAGCAGAAACTGCAGCATCTTGTCGTGCAATAATCTCTTCTAATTCTTTTACACGTTGCTCTCTATCTACCAATAACTTTTGCTTTCTACCCAGCTCATCTTCTAATTTTAAAAGAGCATCTTCCTTGCGTTGCGCTTCTAAAATGCTCGCTTCTAAATTGGCCTGTAGTTTTGCAGTTTCTATAGCATCTCTCGATCTAGAGAGTGTAAATTCTTTTTCTAAAGTCGTATTTAACTCCACCATTTTATCGTACTGTGTTTGTAGTACGCGGTAGTCAACACCCATTTCTAAGGTGTCTTTTTTCAATTGCGATACTTCGGCACGTAAAACGTCTCTTTCTTCTGTAAGATTTTTGGCTTTCGCTTCGTTATCTATGGCCATGGTCTTGTACTTCTCAAGCTCTTGGCTACACGCTTGTTCCTTACTTAATAAATCCTGGTATTTCTGAGGAGTTACACAAGAGGCAACAATTAATCCTATACCTAATATGCTAACAATAGACTTCATAACTAATTATTTTAAACAAAGATGCGAAGGATTATTCGTCCTTCGCATCTAAAAAATTAATGTTATAAACAGTTGAATATGAATAGGAGCTTAGGGTTGCTCTATTTCTAATTCACTTAGAATCTTCTTTTTCTTTTCTAATTCCGCTTTAAGTTTATCCAACTTATCTTGCGCTGCTGTAATTTTTTCTTTTTTCTGGTCGTGCTCTTCCTGAGAAATTTCTTTGTTTTCTAAGGCAACACGAATTTTTTCGAGTGCCTCACGTACACGTTCTTCTCCGGTGGCAACAGTAACTTCACTTTCTTCAATTTCTTTTTCAAGTTCAGTTTTTGCTTTTTTAGCGTCTTCAGCCCTCTTTTGACCGAATTCTCTTCCGCTTAAATCGCCTTTGTTCTTACCGTAAGCATTTCCCTTTCCTGGGTGCTCTTTGTCTTTCCCTTTGGCCTTATCAGCAGCATTCCCTTGTCCTTTATCCTTGTCCTTGTCCTTGTCCTTGTCTTTGTCTTTGTCTGCGTCGTCGTCATCATCGTCGTCCGCTTCTTTTTCTTTCTTCTCTTTTCCTTTCTGTTCTGTTTTTTCAGCCTTTTTCTCTTTGCCCTTTCCTTGCGGACCTTGAGCAAAACTTATCTGATTCATACCCATCAATAGAAAGAGGGCAAACAATACTTTTATTAACTTTTTCATCGTTTAAATTTTTATAAACTGTCCAATTCATGCAATGCTTCAGAGGCATCGTCATTGTATTTCTTCAATTCATCTGTAGCCGTAGAAAGCTCCTGAATCACTTCTTCGTTTTTTTCAATTTTAGCACTCTCTTCAGGAGTTAATTCTGCATCGTTGGAAGTTGTGTTTGATGTGCAGGAGAACATGAATAATGCCATCCCGCAAAAGATCAATACTTTTTTCATAAAATCAAGTTTTGTAGGGAAGTTACGATTTTTTTAGAAATGATGGAACGGAATTAATATTCGTCTTTAGCCAATCTTTCTTCGATTTCTTTGAGGTTCTCCATCTTTTTAGGACGACGTGTTTCTATAGATGTCTTGGTAAAGTACCTGTGCATCTTCAGGAAGGCAACCTGCATTATGTCCCATTCTTTATCGCTGGCAATCTTACCGTGTTCCATTAATTCTTGCTTCAATTTATCGGCAATTTCATGGAAGTCATCACGACCTAAGTAATCGAGATCGGCATCACAAATAATTTCCTCCAAGTGGTTTTTTGGATTGTGTGGAATTGCCGTTGAGTAGATCAATTCTTTGATGCGATCAATGTCATCTTCTGTATAACCATATTCTGGCAATACCTCCTCGGCCATCCGCGCACCGATAGGTTCATTTTTCTCGTATTGTTCAATAAACCCAGCGTCGTGATAAGAAGCGGCAGATTTTAACAAGAACAAGTCTTTATCCGTAATACCTTCTCCAATGGCAATACGCTCCGCTTGTCGCGTTACATCTATAGTATGTTCTACACTATGGTAATGTAAATTAGGAGAAAGGCGTTTTTTCAACATGCGCATTATCTTACGCTCTGCATTCATGTAGTTAATAGAAGAAAAATGGTGGAGGTTCACCAATTTATAGAACGCCTCGTTGGGCAATATTCCTTTTCCATTAATAGAAAGCTCTGGCTTTATGCTATCTACAAAGTACATGTCAATTTTACCCTTACTCTTTGATTCTGCTATACCGGCAAAAGAACATTCGAAATAAGCTTCGATGTACTCAAAAGTAGATCCTGTAATGGCAATTCTTCCGGGTTGAGAAAGTCGTTCCATACGCTGAGCGTGGTTTACTGTTTTCCCCCAAACATCGTAAGCAAAACGTTTGGTACCGATAATACCCGCTGAAACTGGACCTGTATTAATACCAATTCTTACCTTCCACTGAATATCGCCCGTTTCTTTGGCTCTTTCTTGTTCTTCTTTTACGAACTCTCTGATTTTTAAGGCAGCTAAAACAGTATCAATTGGATTGGTCTTGTTGCGGATTGGAACCCCACCCGCACACATGTAAGCATCCCCGATGGTTTTAATTTTTTCCAAATCATGCTGACCAATGATATCGTCGAACTTTCTAAAATATCTATCTAAAATAGATACTAATTCTTGTGGCTCGAGGTTGTCAGAAATAGTTGTAAATCCTACAAAGTCGGTAAACATTACAGATACTGCCTCGTAACCACGGGCATTGGCTTTCCCTTCTCTTTTCAACTGTGTTAAAGTATCAGAGGGTAATACGTTACGCAAAATACTGTCCGATTGATTCTTTTGTTGCTCAACCTTGTCTTTCTGCTTTTCTATTTTTGCTTTTTGTTCCTCAATTTTCTTTTTCTGCTTCTCAATTTCTCTATTCTTCTCCTCTAATTCGTGTGTACGTTCCTTAATGCGCAACTCAAGAATAACTTGTTCCCTGCGGGCCGTATCTATACGTTTTCTGATGTAAATGAAAATAAAGAGGGCAAATAAAAGGGCTACAGTGATTCTAAACCACCACGTCATCCAAAACGCCTTTTCTACCACAATGGTAATACTCGCAGGTAAACTTGTCCATTCTCCATTTCCACGACGAGCATAAACGTGAAGGGTATAAATTCCCGGAGAAATACTCGTAAAACGAATTTGGTTTTCATCGCCCAAGTATTCTTCTACTTCGTCGTCTCCCTTTAGCTTGTACTTGTAATTGATTTGTTGCGGATTAGAGAAATCATCGGCATAGAAACTTAAACTTAAAGTCCTGTGGTTATAAGGAACAGTGATTGTTTTTGTAAGGGCTAAATTTCGAGAGAGGTAATCTGTATTTCCTGGAATTATTTTTTCATTCTCCAGCCAAAGACTCGAGAAGTAAACATTCATGCGTTTGTACGACTGATTTAATTTTGAGGGATGAAAATAATTGTACCCCATTATTCCACCAAAATAGATATATCCTTCATCGTCTTGGTAGGCCGCATTCATGTTGAACTCATCACTCAATAAACCATCTTCTTCTGTGTAAGCGGTGAATTTATTTTTGGGAATAGAATACTTAATAATACCGCGATTAGAAGATAAATAGAGGTCTTTACCATCCGTAGATTTAATACTGTAGATTACTTCATTGGGTAAACCTTGCGCCTTGGTAAAGCTCTTTATCTCTTCTGTTTTTTGGTTAAAGTAGTGCAGTCCACCACCTAATGTTCCAAACCAATATTCATCTGGGTTGGGTTGATATGCTGTTGTAATGTAGTCTTGTATAGTGAGCTTTATCTTTCTGTAAAAATTGGGTTGTTCAGCGATAAACTTCCCTTCCTTGTTGTAGCGTAATTCATACAAAGATCCCGAACTCGGAGCAGCATAAAACTTACCGTCTTTGCCTTTGAAGATTAAACGACAACTTCCTGGGCCTATCGTTTCACCATCATTGATTTTGTGTACCAGAAATTTCCAGGTATCCGTGTCTTTAAACCAAACAGCAACACCACCCTTTGTACCGAATAGATAAGTGGTAGTATCAAATGCCTCTATGTCATAAATCAAATTAAAACCAGGAGGTCTGTTTGCGGGCATCTCTAAGCGTTTGAAGCTGTAGTTGTTGAAATCATTCGTGTCTATTTCCAATTGAAAAAGACCGTCATCATTCCCCACCAAAAGCTTTCCGTTATGCTCTTCGAACAAAGAAAAGGAGGGGTGACTCGCGGCTTGTTCTCCAGGAGTAGATGAACGAACGTAATGGTAAAACCTTCGTTGCTGAGCGTGGTAAAGGCTTACCCCTTTATCTGTAGCAACGTATAAGTTTTTATTTTTTTCATTCTTGGTTAAGCTCCACACCGATAGCGTATTCAGTCCTTTCTGAGGATTCGTTGAAATCCCCACAGAAACAAATTCTCTTTGCATGGGGTTATAGCTAGATATACCGCGGTTAGACCCAACCCATATAACACCGCGCAAATCTTCGTAAATAAAGTTGATGTGGTTATCGGCGATGGCGTTTTTCTGAAAGAAATCTGCTATGAATATTTCAGGAATTTGGTCTTTCTCATTTTTGTTTACTCGAATAAAACCATTTTTCGCTGAGGCCAGATATATACTCTCATCCTGAAGATGTATGTCTTGTATATCAAAGTTTTCGAGTTGATGAGAAAAAAGCTGAAGTGTTTCCTTCTTTAAGTTATAGGAGTATAAACCTTTGGTGGTACAAATAAAGAGGCTGTCTTTACTGTACTTTTTTATTTTATTAATTCTAGAATTTGGAGCCAGTTGTGTTTGGAGCTCAACAAGATCTTCATTGCCCAAATCGTATTGATAAATCCTCCCGAATTGCGTTGCTAAGATCAGGTGGTTCTTCTTTCCTTCTTCTATCGTGTTTATTCCACTTCTTAGAAATACTGGCTTTTTAGTCTGTAAGAATTTTCTATCCTTTTCTTGGGTCAATTCAAGGAGCTTTCCGTCTTCCGTACCTGCCCAAATTTTATCATTAATGTAGGCAAGTGTATTAATTTCTTTCCGCGTACCGGACTCTGTATAAACAGTTTCGAAAGATTGGAGGAGCGGGTTGTAAATAATGATGCCTTTGTAAGTTCCAAAGTAGAGAAAACCTCGCTTGTCTTTGGCCGCACAAAGGATAAATTCATTTTCTATTCCTTCTGTCTCACCCGATGTAAATACATCAAATTTACTACCATTGAAACGATTTAACCCGTCTTGAGTACCTATCCACAATGCACCAAAATCATCTTGAATCATGGCGGTACTTACACTTTGAGATAAACCATCTTTAATCGTGTAATTATTGAACTGTATGTTTTCCTGACCTATCGCAAAAGACAGATGTAAGAGAACGGTGAGGAAAACCAATAATTGTTTCATTTACACGAAATAGATTGAAGTGTTTCTTACACAAAGATAGGTTGTTTGATGAAAAAAAGAAGGGGAAAGAAAATGAAAGGGAAAAAGAAAAGCCGTATCCTTTCGAATACGGCTTCAATATCATAAAAACGAGTCATTAATTTCCTGCTCCTTGTGCGGCAACTTCTGGAGTTATCGCTGCATTTTCAAGATCTCTATCGAACAAGTAAAGTCCACCTTTGTCTGTACCAATTAATTTTAATTTGTCTAAAATTGTTCTGGCCAATGCTTCTTCCTCTAATTGCTCTGTTACATACCATTGCATAAAGTTGTGTGTAGAGTAATCTTTTTCTTGTAAACAAATATCAACTACATCGTTAATACTTTCAGTTACCATAATTTCATGCTCCAACAACAACTCAAAAACACGTTCTAAGGTGTCAAAATCTTGTGGGGGTTGCTCAACAGAAGGAATAATTGCTTTTCCTCCACGCTCGTTCACAAACTTCACCAATTTCAACATGTGGAAGCGCTCTTCGTCTGAGTGTGTGTACATGAATTTAGCTGTTCCATTCAATCCATTCGCCTCGGCCCAAGAAGCCATCGCTAAATAAAATTGAGATGAAGAAGATTCTTTAACTATTTGCTCGTTTAATTTTTGTTCTACTCTTGCGTTCATATTGTGGGTATGTTTATTTGTATCAAATTTAACATTTATCTACTAAACATCTAGGGGGTACTCATTGTTTAGATTGATTTTAGAAAAAGGCATTGGAGGAATCCTATACAAGGAGGAAAAAGTGAAGCGGAGCTTTTGCGGGCTATTCGCTTTAATCCTTTGTTGTCCTTTCATTGCGCTAAACGCTCGTTTAAGCTTCCAAGGTCGCTTCCCCAAGCTTAAGCTCAAAAGCAAGAACACCTTCAGGAGCTACCGCTGCTATCCCTAAGCCGTTTTACATAAACTTCGGCATAAAAAAAGGGCGATACCTAAGTACCACCCTTCTATATTTTTCAAAACCTATCTTTAGATAGCTTCGATAATTGCATTTAAAGTTGCACTTGGACGCATTGCCTTGTTCACTAAATCAACAGATGGGTAGTAGTACCCCTTGATTTCTTGTGCTTCACCTTGTGCAGCGTTCAATTCATCAATGATTTTTGCTTCGTTCTCAGCCATTGAAGCATGAACTTTAGCAAATGTTGCTTTCATTTCAGCATCTTCTTCTTGTGCAGCTAAAGCTTCAGCCCAGTACATTGCTAAGTAGAAGTGAGATCCCCTGTTGTCTAACTCATTCACCTTACGTTTTGGTGATTTGTCATTCAATAAGAATTTCTCAGTTGCTTTATCTAAAGCAGTAGCCAATACGATAGCTCTGTTGTTGTTGTACTTCTCTCCTAAGTGCTCTAAAGAAACAGCCAGGGCTAAGAATTCACCTAAAGAATCCCATCTTAAGTGACCTTCTTTAACAAACTGTTGTACGTGCTTCGGTGCAGATCCACCAGCTCCAGTTTCGAACAATCCTCCTCCGTTCATTAATGGAACGATAGATAACATTTTTGCAGATGTACCTAATTCTAAAATTGGGAATAAATCTGTTAAGTAATCTCTCAATACGTTACCTGTAACAGAAATTGTATTCTCTCCAGCTTTAACTCTATCTAAAGTGTAGATAGTAGCATCGTATGGGTTTTTAATCATGATCTCCAATCCAGAAGTATCGTGATCTTTTAAGTATGTGTTTACTTTCTTGATTAACTCAGCATCGTGCGCTCTGTTTTCATCTAACCAGAAAATTGCTGGCCATCCTGTAGCTCTTGAACGCGTAACGGCTAATTTAACCCAGTCTTGGATAGGTGCATCTTTCACCTGACAAGCTCTCCAGATATCTCCAGCTTCAACATCGTGCTCTAACAATGTGTTTCCTGCAGCATCAACGATACAAACTTTTCCGCTTTCTGACATTTGGAAAGTTTTGTCGTGAGAACCGTACTCTTCTGCTTTTTGTGCCATCAACCCTACGTTAGGAACAGTTCCCATTGTTGTTGGATCAAATGCTCCGTTTTCTTTACAGAAATCGATAGTTGCTTGGTAAATACCTGCGTAAGATCTGTCTGGAATAACTGCTTTCGTGTCCTTAGGGTTTCCATCTGGTCCCCACATTTGTCCTGAGTTTCTAATCATCGCTGGCATAGATGCATCGATAATAATATCAGAAGGAACGTGAAGGTTAGTAATTCCGTTATCAGAATCAACCATTGCTAATGCTGGTTGCTTCGCG
The DNA here is from genome assembly GCF_057456495.1 of Lishizhenia sp. Lineage (NCBI taxonomy): Bacteria > Pseudomonadati > Bacteroidota > Flavobacteriia > Flavobacteriales > Crocinitomicaceae > Lishizhenia > Lishizhenia sp. The sequence goes on from NZ_JBVCPV010000001.1 coordinate 23,914, forward strand.
TAGATTGCTTCAATAGCGCTCAATAATTCTGCTTTTTCATCAGCAGAAAGTTTTTCCATCTGTGTGTATAAATCACCCAAACCATTGTTCGCATCGAAACCTAATTTTTCCATTAATGGAGCGTGAGAAGTGTACAAGTCTTCGAAGAAAACCTCTACCAATGATCCAAATAAAATCGGATCACTCACTTTCATCATTGTTGCTTTAAGGTGTACAGAGAATAATACATCTTTTTCTTTTGCGTCAACAATTTGTTTTTTGTAGAAAGCTTTCAATTGGCTCATGTTCATTACAGAAGCATCGATAATTTCACCTTCTAAAAGGTTTAATCCTTCTTTCAATACTTTCTCTCCATTAGCTCCTTTGAAAACGATGTTTACCGTTTCTGCTTTTGAAGTTGTGTAAGATTTTTCTGAACCGTAGAAATCTCCACCTTCCATACTTGCTACGTGCGACTTAGAATCTTTTGCCCAAGCTCCCATAGAGTGTGGATTGTTTTTGGCGTAATTTTTAACCGCCTGTGGTGCACGTCTGTCTGAGTTACCTTCTCTCAAAACAGGGTTTACCGCACTACCTTTAACTTTGTTGTATAAACCTTGAATCTTTTTCTCCTCTTCATTTTGAGGGTTTTCAGGGTAGTTTGGTAATGCAAATCCTTGTGCTTGTAATTCTGCAATTGCCGCAGTTAACTGTGGAATTGAAGCAGAAATATTTGGAAGCTTAATGATGTTCGCCTCAGGTGTTTTTGCCAAAGCACCTAATTCTGCCAAAGCATCATTTACTTTTTGATCATCCTTTAAGTAGTCTGAGAAATTAGCTAAAATCCTTCCAGCCAACGAAATGTCTCTCGTTTCCATGTTCACATCTGCCTGAGCTGTAAACGCTTCAACGATAGGAAGTAATGAATGTGTTGCTAAAAACGGCGCCTCGTCTGTTTTTGTGTAAATAATTTTTGCTTTCTCTGATGACATAATTAAAATTTTGTAGTGCCACAAAGCTAATAAAATCTTCTTGTTTTAAAATAGGAATACAGTCCTTAAAAGCAGGATAGCGGTCTGGTATTTAGAAAAGCAGAATGTCAAATGGCTTCAAATGAAGAATCGCTGTTATTTAAGTTCTAACCAGAAATGAACTTCCTTCTTCGCATCTCTCCAATAAATGACTATGTGACGCAATTTTACACCGCTAGTAAATACCGTTTGCCGGGTAAACTTTTTACGCATCCTTGAAACTCTAAATTGAGTAGTGTAGTACTTACTTTACTTACAGGTTGTTGTAGGTGATAAGCTAATTCATCGATGCTTTGTTCATTGTTTTCTCGCAGTAAGTCAACGATGTTTTGCTCTTCATCATTGAGTTCTAGAAAGAGAGGAATTTGAACTGTTTTTCCCGACTCCTTTTTCCAATTCATAAGATAAAACAAATCGTCTGAGGAGCTTATAAGATGAGCTTTTTGTAAGCGTATAAGTTTATTACAGCCCTTGGAGTACGTCTTGTTCACATCTCCCGGAAAAGCAAAAACATCTCTGTTGTAATCGTTGGCTAAGTATGCTGTGATTAGCGACCCTCCCTTTTCACCACTTTCTACAACAATGGTAGCATCGCACATACCCGCAACAATTCTATTTCGCGTGGGAAAGTTTTCTCTATCGGGTTTCGTTCCGGGTAGAAACTCTGTAAGCACTCCACCTTTGGCCTGCATTTGCTGGGCTGTGCTTTTATGTATGGCCGGGTAAATTCTATCTAGTCCATGACCCAGTACACCAATAGTGGATACGCCATAATGGACACATTGTTTGTGTGCATGTATATCTATGCCATAAGCCAAGCCCGAGATAACTTGAATTTGGTGCTCAGCAAATTTTTCTATCAGCTCATCCACAAGCATTTTGCCATATTGGCTCGCATTTCTAGTCCCTACAATTGCAACAGTTTTGGGATAATCAAAATTCAAATTTCCTTTGCCAAAAAAGGAGCAAGGGAGCATCTCCGCAATGTTTTAATCTGCGCGGGTAGTTCGGTGCCAAATAGTTAAAAGTGGAAACATCTTGTCGGGTTAAAAAAGGGAGGTAAGCTTCCGCGTCATGCAAGGCTTGTTTGCGGTTAATTTTCTGAATTAATTTTTCGCTCACGCCTTCTAATTGGGTAAGTTGGGTTTTGCTCATACTGTAAAACTGATCTATACCCCCGCTGTAAGCTATGAGGTTTTTGGCGGTTTTAATTCCCACGCCCTTCATAAATTGAAAGCCGAGGAATAATTTCAATTCTTCTTTTGTCATGTCGATTAGGTTGATAAAACATTGCTGCTTCTTTTAAAGATAACGAAAGTTCACCAAGCATCAAAAACTAATTCCTTTATCTTTGAAGCCAATCCAAAAAACAACAACAATGAAAGTGCTGGGTGTAATTCCTTCTCGATATGGTTCAAGTAGATTTCCGGGAAAACCTTTGTTAGACATCAAAGGGAAATCGATGATACAACGGGTGTACGAAGGAGCGAAGCAATCTACCTTGTTGGATGAGCTAGTTGTAGCTACCGATGATCAACGCATAGTAGATGAGGTAGAAGCTTTTGGAGGAAAAGTAATGATGACTGCCGACTACCATCCCAGTGGAACAGACCGATGCGCAGAGGTAGCAGCTCAATATGCTGATTTTGATGTTGTGATCAATATTCAAGGGGACGAACCTCTGGTAAACCCTAAACAACTGGATGCTCTATTATCAGTGTTTAAAGATGAAGAGGTGGAAATTGCCACATTAGCAAGCAGAAATATTTCTACAGAAGATATCGCAAACCCGAACCGCATTAAGTTGGTTTGTAATGCCAAAGCGGAAGCGTTGTATTTTTCAAGATCTGCTATTCCAAATCAACACCACGCTAATAAAGATGCCCTTAAGGATTTTCCTTTTTACAAGCATATAGGACTGTATGCCTATAGAAGTGAAGTGCTGTTGCAATTGACACAATTAAAACCTAGTCTTTTAGAGCAAGTGGAGTCTTTAGAACAACTCAGATGGATGTATTATGGCTATAAAATAAAGGTGGTAGAAACTGATATTGAGACCCCAAACATAGACACACCCGAAGATTTGGAAAAAGTATTGCAATTTTTAGAAGAATAGCGCAACATTTTTCCTTTGAGACCGTAGACATTCTACTCCAAATTGAGTATTTTTGTTAGGAATGAAGCAGGTAAACGAGGCGATAGCAGAACTATTATTAAGACACAATTGTGTAATCATCCCCAATTTTGGTGGATTCATTGCCAATGTGCTTAATGCTCAGATAGATTTAAATCAAGGAAGAATAGAGGCTCCTAAAAAAGCCCTCACATTTAACACAAACCTGATCAATAACGATGGTTTATTGGCCAACCATTTGGCACATAAAAACCAGTTAAGTTTTGAGCAGGCAAGTACTACTATTCAAGAGGAAGTAGTTACTTGGAAACAACAGTTAAAACAAGGGGAACGCGTAGAAATAGAACGTGTTGGTTTCTTGTATTTCGACAAAGAACAGAACCTTAATTTTGAGCAAGATAGATGTTTTAACTTGCTGATGTCTTCTTACGGTTTAAGTGATGTGAACTTTGTTCAACACGCCAAAGAAGAGAAAGCTGCCCCAGTAATCACTGCTCAACAACAAACACAAGAAGAGACAGAGGAAAAAACACCAATTATTGCAATTGGTAAAGCAGAAGAAATTAAACCTGCGGCAGTGCAAGAAGCGCAAGAACCAGTGCGTCGTAAAAAGACCTTTTGGAAATATGCAGCAGCTGCAGCGTTCATTCCTATTGCATTTTACTCTTATTGGATTCCAACTCAAACGGATGTTTTACAATCAGGTGTTGTATTGAAGGGCGATTTTAATCCTTTCATTCAGCCAGAAGTAAAACAATATGACCCTGCGAATACTCCGGTCTTGGAAGTAGAACCTATAGAAGAAGAGAAGTCATTAGAACAAATAATGGACGAACTTCCTGAAGGTGTACAAACCTATACTTTCCCTGTGGATGATTACTTCTACTTAACGGTGCGCAAAGATACTCCGGAGCAAGAGGTGATTGAAACTGAAAGTATTCCTGCCGCTGAAACAGAAAATGTTAAGAAGAGCTTTAGTCGCCATTTAATTGCTGGGTGTTTTACGGAGAAGGAAAATGCAGAAAGCTTGGTGAATACGTTAAAAGCTGATGGTTTAAACGCATATGTGTTGGATTATCACAAAGGTTTGTATCGCGTAACTGCTGCACAAAGTAACAGCAGAGAAGAAGCTTTATCACTTAAGAAGAAATTACAAGGATCAGGTGTAATTACTTGGTTACTTCATCTATAATAATTTAATGCTCCTTTTCGGAGCATTTTTTAATTCAATACATTTTATATGAAAAAATCTGTGTTAATGTTCGGTGCTTTGGCGCTAACATTTAATTCATTTAGTCAGAATTTCACAACAAACAGTGAAAAATCAGAATACAAATTTGAAGAAGTTGCACATTTGGATGCAACACCCGTTCAATCTCAGGGATACACGGGAACCTGTTGGAGCTTTTCTGCACTTTCTTTCTTTGAATCAGAAATGATTAGAATGGGGAAGAAAGATGTACCTCAATTATCGGAGATGTATGTAGCGCGCAAGGCATACGAAGGAAAAGCAGAAAAATACATTCGTATGGATGGGAAAACCAACTTCTCTCAAGGAGGAGCTTTTCACGATATTCCATGGGTATTTAGAAACCACGGTTTGGTTCCTGCAGAAGTTTATGAAGGATTAAACTATGGAACAGACATGCACAACCACAGTGAAATGTTTGCGGGGTTAGAAGGTTTTGTAAAGGGAATCATGTCTTCTGTAAGTTCTAGAGGATTAACAAGTTCTTGGAAATCTGGTTTTACAGCTATATTGGATGCTTATTTAGGAGAAGACCCTAAAAACTTCACCTATAATGGAAAAGAGTATACGCCACGTACATTTGCAGATGAGACAGGTTTAAACATGGATGATTATGTATCGTTAACTTCATTTACGAACCACCCATTGAATCAAAAATGTTTCTTAGCAATTCAAGATAACTGGGCTTGGGGAAGCTCTTACAACGTTAGCTTAGAAGATTTAGTAAGCGCTACCGAAGATGCCTTAGAAAATGGGTATACTGTAGCATGGGGAGCTGATGTTTCTGAGAAAGGATTTTCTTTCAGAGATGGATTAGCAATTGTTCCTGCAGATGAGTCTACCATTCAGGTAAGAGGGAAAGACAATAGAAATTATTCTGATGCTGGAGCAGAGAAAATTTCTAACGCTTTCATGACACCTGTAGAAGAAAAAGAAATTACTGCAGAATTGCGTCAAAAAGGTTACGATAATAAAACAACTACAGACGATCACGGTATGCACATTACTGGTTTGTATAAAGAAGCGAACGGAACTCCTTATTTCTTGGTGAAAAATAGCTGGGGAACAGGGAATTATCCAGAAGGTTATTTATATGTGTCTGCCAATTACTTTAAATGGAAAACAATCAATGTTTACCTACATAAAGATGCATTGTCTAAGGAGATGAAAAAGAAACTAAATTTATAAGTTTCGTTCAACTAACATTATTAAAAGCCTTCCTTCGGGGAGGCTTTTTTGCGTAAAGGGCCCGTATAGTTTGTATTTGTGGAAGCTAAATCAATATTCGGTTTTGTGTGTAACTAATAATGTCGTAAATTGCATATAACAACTAAACGTATTGATTATGCAACGATTAACTCCAGCAGAGGAGAAGGTTATGCTTAAATTATGGCGCCTAGAGGTGGCCGTAGTTAAGGATATCTTGGAGCTTTATGAAAAGCCACGGCCTTCGTACAACACAGTTTCTACCATTGTGCGTATCCTCGAAAAGAAAAAATTTATTGAACACAAAAAGAAAGGAAGAGGATATATCTATATGCCTCGTGTTACACAATCTGATTATAGTGAGTACTTGATTTCTTTCTTAAAAGCAAATTACTTTGATAACGATGTAGAAAAGTTTAAAGCAGCCATCGTTTAAAGCAATGTTACACACATTTACAGAAACTGATGGCCAGTATTATAATACCGCCATCAATTAAACCTGAGTAAAAAAGCTCAGGTTTATTTTTTGTAGTAAGTTGTATTAAAATAGCCTGATAAATGAGGGCTATCATTAACACTACTTGCTGCAAGATTCCATCACTCAAAAAGGTAAATATACACCCTGAAGCCAACAAAGTAATCAAGGCTATTTTCTTAGCAATATTTACCCCAAAGACTTGAGGAACAGTTTTACTTGTGGGGTCGTCATAATTTAAATCCCTAATATCAAATGGAACGGTAATAGCTAAAATATAGAGGTAAAAGGCTGCACCAAAAAGGAAACTTTTCCAGGTTAATAATTCTTCATTCAATGCTGGGAAAATACAAGTAGAACTCACCCAAACTAAGGCGATGAGGTGTATTTTAACATGTGGTATTTCTCTCAAGTTTTTCAAATTACCCAATTTTAGTGCATAGAAAATCGAAATCAATGCCAGGGGGATAAGAAAGAGAAAAGAGTGAAAATTATATAGGTGAAAAAAGTAGGTCCAAAAGCAAATGAGACAACTTAGAATACTTAGAAAGTAGAGTAGTCGCGTGTTTTGTTTTAACCATAGTAAACGACCACTGTCCCAATCTTTGTTGTCTTGGCTCCTTTTGATTATACGTTGAACGTTATAAGTAAGTAGTGTGGCAGAAAAAACAAAAAGAGCGTAATAACCAGCCCTTTTAATTTCTTGTTGTAGACAGAAGGCATAACTCATACTTGCCGCCGAAAGGCTTACCAGAATATTGGAATATACTATGAAGCGTATGCTTTTCAAAATTCTATTTCTTTGCTTTGGCCAAAGCTATCTAAAGTATCTAGTTCAACATCATAATTTGGCTTGAATTTTACTTGAATAAGTCCATGGAAAAAGATAGTGTCTAAGGTATAATAACCCAGAATGAATAAAAAGACACTTTTTAATTCACCTGAGGTCGAAAGGAAAATGAAAAAGACAAGGAGTGTTAACAATGCTCCGGCAGTATGTAGAATGAAGGTGTACATGTGTAAGCCTAGCTTTGTGTTCTCTTTCTTTAATTTCTGATGTATGAGAATCAGAAATAGTATTATGAATGGCGAGGAAGTGATTAGGGCTATTAAGGCGACAAACAAACCCGCACCTATCCCGTCTAACCTTCCAGTAACAGGAATTGCAATAAATATAGAGCTTACCAAACAAGCAAGGTAAGCCATTAGAAAGTGACGGGTCTTCAGGTTTTGCTTTTTCATACTAGCAAGATAATCAATCAGAAAGTACGGAAAAAGAAAAAGGACCAGTTACCTGATCCTTTTCGTATGCTTTTGTGAGGAATTAACAAAATTGTTTGTACGCCTCTTTTAAATTTTCAGCAATCATTTCAGCAGTTCCACCTTCGATGTGGTGTCTTTCTAAAAAGTGTACCAACTTACCATCTTTAAACAATGCGATAGATGGAGATGATGGAGGGTAAGGCAAGAAATATTTTCTTGCTTGGTTAGTAGCTTCACCGTCTACTCCCGCAAAAACTGTTGTTAATGCGTCTGGTTTTTTATCACCTTCAATAGATAATTTCACACCTGGTCTCATGTTACCAGCTGCACATCCACATACAGAGTTTACAACTACTAATAAACTTCCTTCGCTTCCGTTTATTTTATTGTCTACCTCTTCTGCTGTAGTTAATTGTTCAAATCCAACTGAAGTTAAATCTTCTTTCATTGGAGCAACTAATTCTGGAGGATACATATTTTTCGTTTTTAATTTTTTACAAAGATAGTAAGCATCTTTAGATATGGGCAAGAAATAACTGTCGAGTGAAATACAAGACCTCTGTTCTAGAGTTCGCCGGCTTCTTGTTTTCTAAATCTTTTGTGAAAACGTTGAATATTAACCTCGTCTATTAAATCTGCTCCTTCAAAAATATGTTGTAATAGGTGTTCGCTTAAATAAGGAGCTAACATATATCCTTTTGTGCCCAAACCGTTAAAAATGAATAAGTCTTTGTGCTTTGGGTGCTCTCCCAAGAAAGGTCTTCGGTCGGGAGAAGTCGGCCTTATTCCAGTAATGTGTTCATTAATGGTGAATTCTGCTGTAGAATTGATGGCGTATTTCTCTAAAAGCTCTTGTTTCTTGCTTTCTGTTGGTGTTAAATCTGTAGTGTTCCAATCGAAGGTTGCCCCCAATTTAAAATGTTTGTCGCCTACGGGTAAAACAAAACATTTACGGTTTAATATTTCATCCTCTCTTAATTCGTTAGAGCTGATGTCTAATAATTCTCCTTTGGTTTGACCCAAGGGCAAATAATTGAACCACGGGTTTTCCTTTCCTTTATAACCTTCTGCGAAAAGAATCTTGTCATAAGACTCTCCTTGGTAAGTTTTGGTTTCAATGTTTAAATCTTCGTAAGAAATTGATGCATACTTGAGGAGACCTTTTTCTTCAAAATATTGACGGTTGGCACGTAAAAAAGTAGCACTGTGAATGTAGCCACCTTTAAGCACGTATCCTTGTCCAAAAGTGTCTTTCGCATAACTAGGATGAGGTCGAACATCCAATTGAACGTAATGTTTGTAATTATCATCCTCGCTTCTTTCTTTCCATAAATTGGCTTCGTCCTCAGAAGAGAATAATCGGCGAATAGGAATATGATGGAAAAACTTTTCTTGTGTCTTTTCCTCTAAATCTCTGTAAAATGTATTGAGGTAAGGAATTAATGTGTCGGCTTGCCAGCTTTTTAACATGCGACGAAATACGAAAGGGTTAATCATACCCGCAGCAACGCGTGTACTGTGATTCTCTTGTTCCGTTAGAATTAAGAAATCAACACCTTTTTGTTCTAATTGATGTCCTAAACTGAGTCCAGCAACACCACCACCAATAATCAATACTTTCATACGAGATCAAAAGTAAACAATCTCCTAAAGTGGAGCTTAACTCTCATCAGTTTTTGAGTTGATTATTGTGCATAGGCCAAGGTGTAAATACTGAGGGTAATCCCGGGAACATTTTCTTTAAGAAGGAGAGCGCAAGCTTCCAAGGTAGCACCGGTGGTAAGGACATCATCTACCAATAAGATATGTTTATGGACAATTGTTTCTTCGTTTTGTAACTGAAATACCTTTGCGACATTGTCTATTCTTTCGGCCCTCGATTTTTTAGTTTGAGAACTGTTGTGTTTTCTCTTGATGAGAACATTTTCGTAAATGGGAATCTCGAGTATTTCGCTTAACCCTTGTGCAAGCAATAAACTTTGGTTGTAGCCCCTTTTGAAATGCTTTTTATTGTGTAAGGAAACGGGAATGATTCCGTCAAATGCTTCGAAATGAGGTGAAGCTTTCCATTTATGTGCCATGAGTTGCCCCATGTAAATCGCCAAGCTTTTTCCATGATTGTATTTGATTTGATGTAAAATACTTTGGGTACTCGAATGACTTTTAAAATAGAGCAGCGACAGCACAAGATTTAAATAAACTCTTCCGTAAAAAATTTCATTGATATAAGCGTTTTTTCCTTGCTGTTCGAAGTGGGTAAATCTTAGGTTGTTATGACATTCAATGCATAAGCAATTTTGTTGAGAAGGCAGGTCTTTTTCGCATACAAAACAACGGTTTGGAAACGGAATTGACAGGATAGCTTGACCTATTTTCGTAACTTGATAATATAGCTTATTAAATTGAGACAAAAGGTGGTTTTTTAGTTTAAATCTTTAAACAAGGTGATGTTGGAAAATATACTTAAAAATTTCCTAAGATTTTGATTGATAAGTCATTAATTTTATAAAAAGTTCGTCAAGATTCGGTTTTACTGGGCTTCTAAAGACAGAAAAAATTTCCAAGGAAATCAGATTGATTTTATGTGAATATCTTTTGAGTTGATGTTGATAATCCGGTTTCCTTCCACAAGTCAAGGGTTTACAATCTTCAATGTGGATAAAGTTGGAAAATTGTGAATTTCTTTAATTGATTGATGTCAAAAATTTAGCAACATTTGTACACGCCTCAAATGAATGACTGATTCGAGAAATTCTTTCCACAATTTAGAGGACAAAGTAAAGTTTTAAGACGAATAAAACAGGGCAAACAAGAGTTGTTTGCTTATAGATAAATATTGCACTAAAAAAGGTTAAACAAATGGCACAAAATGAACCAATTTTAGAGGAAAACAAGGACAGATTCGTTCTATTCCCAATTAAACATGACGACATTTGGTCGTTCTACAAAAAAGCTGAAGCAAGTTTTTGGACTGCTGAGGAAATCGATTTATCTCCAGACTTAATCGACTGGGAAAACAAGTTGAATGACGACGAGCGTCACTTCATCAAACACGTGTTAGCATTCTTTGCAGCATCAGATGGGATAGTTAACGAAAATTTAGCTGAAAACTTTGTTGCTGAAGTGCAATATACAGAGGCTAAGTTTTTCTATGGTTTCCAAATTGCCATGGAGAACATCCACTCAGAAACGTATTCATTATTAATAGATACATACATAAAAGATTCTAAAGAAAAGAATCAACTGTTCAACGCAATCGAAACAATGGATTGTGTACGTAAGAAAGCAGACTGGGCTTTGCGTTGGATAGACGAAGGGAATTTTGCTGAGCGTTTAATCGCATTTGCAGCAGTAGAGGGTATATTCTTTTCAGGATCATTTTGTTCTATCTTTTGGTTGAAGAAAAGAGGCTTAATGCCAGGATTATCTTTCTCAAATGAGTTGATCTCAAGAGATGAAGGGTTACACTGTGATTTTGCTTGTTTATTATACAACAACCACTTGAATAACAAACTTTCAACTGACACGGTTAAGAGTATCATCTTAGACGCAGTTGAAATTGAAAAAGAATTTATTCTTGAATCTCTTCCTGTTCGATTAATCGGGATGAACTCTGAATTGATGTCGCAATATATTGAGTTCGTTGCTGATAGATTACTTGCAGAATTAGGATGTGAAAAAGTATTTAATGTATCAAATCCGTTTGATTTCATGGATATGATTTCTATCCAAGGGAAAACTAACTTCTTCGAGAAGCGAGTAGGAGAGTACCAAAAAGCAGGAGTAATGTCAGGAAATGAGGGTCAATCATTCTCTATGGATGAAGACTTTTAAGAACCAATTATTGAGAAACACCAAAAACACGCGCCCATGTACGTTATAAAGAGAGACGGAAGAAAAGAGCCGATTAAATTCGACAAAATTACTGCCCGTATTATTAAGCTTTGTTATGGATTAGACCCATTAGTATCACCAGAAGGTGTAGCTATGAAGGTTATTGAAGGAATCTATGACGGGGTAACCACTACTGAATTAGATAACTTAGCGGCTGAAGTTGCAGCAGCTAAAACTATCGATCACCCAGATTATGCCTTATTAGCATCACGTATTTCTGTATCTAACTTGCACAAGAAGACGAAGAAAACCTTCTCTGAGGCAATGGAAGATTTGTACAGATACATTGATCCTAAGACAGGTGAAAACGCTGCTTTGTTAGCCGATGACGTTTACGACGTTATTATGGAAAACAAAGACAGATTAGACTCAAGTATCATTTACGATAGAGATTTCCGTTACGATTACTTCGGTTTCAAAACTTTGGAAAGATCTTACTTATTAAAGTTAAATGGTGAGATTGCTGAACGTCCTCAACACATGTTGATGCGTGTATCAGTAGGTATCCACAAACACGATATCGAAGCTGCAATCAAAACGTACAACTTGATGTCTGAAGGTTGGTTTACACATGCTACACCAACATTATTTAACGCCGGAACTCCAAAACCGCAAATGTCTTCTTGTTTCTTATTAACAATGAAAGAAGATAGCATCAGCGGTATCTACGACACTTTACAATCATGCGCGCAAATCTCTCAAAGTGCTGGTGGAATTGGATTGGCTATTCACGATATTAGAGCAAAAGGTTCTTATATAAAAGGAACAAACGGTACTTCTAACGGTATTGTTCCAATGTTACGTGTGTTTAATGACACTGCACGTTATGTAGACCAAGGTGGAGGAAAACGTAAAGGTTCTTTCGCAATGTACTTGGAACCATGGCACGCAGATGTGTTTGACTTCTTAGACTTGAAGAAAAACCACGGTAAGGAAGAGCAAAGAGCAAGAGATTTATTCTACGCACTTTGGATTCCAGACTTGTTCATGAAACGTGTAGAAGAAAACGGACAATGGACCTTAATGTGTCCTCACGAATGTCCAGGTCTTTCTGAAACTTACGGTGATGAGTTCGAAGCACTTTACACAAAGTACGAATCAGAAGGAAAAGGAAGAAAAACAATCAAAGCACAAGATCTTTGGTTTAAGATTTTAGAATCGCAAATTGAAACAGGTACACCTTACATGTTGTACAAAGATGCTGCGAACAAGAAGTCTAACCAACAGAATTTAGGTACGATTAAGTCGTCTAACTTGTGTACTGAAATTATAGAATACACTGCACCGGATGAGGTTGCTGTATGTAACTTGGCTTCTTTGGCATTGCCGAAGTATGTTGAGGATGGGAAATTTAACCACGATAAATTATTCGAGGTGACTTACCAAGCAGCAGTGAACTTAAATAGAATTATCGACGGAAATTACTACCCAGTACCAGAAGCTGAGAATTCTAACTTACGTCACAGACCAATTGGTTTAGGTGTTCAAGGTTTGGCAGATACGTACATTTTAATGCGTTACCCATTCGATTCTCCAGAAGCAAAACAATTGAACAAGGAGATTTTTGAAACGATTTACTACGCGGCAATGACTGCTTCTAAGGACTTGGCGAAAGTAGAAGGACCTTACCAAACAATCGAAGGTTCTCCAGTTTCAAAAGGAATTTTCCAATTCGATATGTGGGGTGTTACTCCATCAGACAGATGGGAATGGGATGTGTTGAAAGAAGAAGTAAAAGAGCACGGTGTACGTAACTCATTGTTGTTAGCACCAATGCCAACAGCTTCAACTGCACAAATCTTAGGAAACAACGAATGTTTTGAGCCATATACTTCTAACATTTACACAAGAAGAGTATTATCAGGTGAGTTTATTATCGTAAACAAGCACTTGTTAAGAGACTTGGTAAAAGAAGGTATCTGGAACAACGAAATGCGTCAGAAATTGATGGCGTCTAATGGATCTGTTCAAAACATTTCTGAGATTCCACAAGAGTTGAAAGACCTTTACAAAACAGCTTGGGAATTGTCTCAAAAAGAGATCATCGAGCAAGCTGCAGATAGAGGAGCTTACATCTGTCAATCTCAATCGTTGAATGTATTTATGGAGAACGCTAACTTCGGTAAGTTAACTTCTATGCACTTCTTCGGATGGAAACAAGGATTGAAAACAGGAATGTACTACTTGAGAACGAAAGCAGCTACGGATGCAATTAAGTTTACAGTAGACAAAACAATAACAGCTGACAAAGTAGTAGCTAAAACGGAAGAAGAAAGACAAGCAGAAATCGCATGTTCTTTAGATGATCCGGATAACTGCGAAATGTGTTCAGGATGATACGTTAGCATCCAGGACGCATTCGGCGAAGCCACTTGTGTTTAGGATGATACGTTAGCGTCGAGAACACTTGCGTTTAAGATGATATCTGAGGAAAATGATAGGGTCGCTATCATGAGAATGAGCGGCATAACTCAAACTTGTGAGACCCAGTCATTTGAACAATACTGCGTATAGGTTAATAATTGTGCCGTTTTTATAAACCACGCAATGCAAACGCCCCATATTTTTGGGGCGTTTTTTTGTTCCATTAATTCATCTTCTATACTCCCTCCTCCTTCGCTAAACTTTTTTTGGCAAACTGCCGTGCCATCCATTTTAGTCCCTTCCTTTTCCCTAAGTCGCACAAAACCGCAAAACCACTTCCGCTGGTCGTGGCTTTTTACTTGTGCTTACTAAGGCAAACTTTCAGGGCGCTGCCATTGCTGTCACTGTTTGATATGGACCACATGAAATATTTTAAAAGAGAAACAACCTTAGGCTTTTAGAACGTATAAATTCGTTGAGAATAGTGCTTTTGTTTTAGTATTTTTGAGGAAAATCAGAACCAAATGAGATTAAAACTATTAGTAACCTGTTTGCTTGCAGCTGTTGGTAGTGCTGTAGGACAAAAGAAAACACTAGATCATTCCGTATACAACGATTGGAAGTCCGTCCGAAACACGGAAACTTCTAAAGATGGTAACTGGATTGCCTATCAGATAACACCGCACAGAGGAGACGGTACATTGTATTGGTATAACACTGTGAGTGGAACGCAAAATTCATTACTCCGTGGAGAGAACCCTCAATTTAATAGCAATAACTCATACTTAGTTGCTGGAATTAACCCAGGTTTTGATACCCTAAGAACCTTAGAATTGGAAGAGGTAAAAAGACCAGAATGGGTAAAAGATAGTATGGTTGTGGTTTGGTTGGAGTCAGATTCAATTCGCAAATTCGACAATGTTTCTTCGTATCAATTAAACGAGCGTAACGATTGGATGGCCTTCATGCGTACAGAAAATGTAGAACGTGAATTGAAGGAGAAAAGAAGGTTTTGGATTTTTGGTAAAAAGATAAAAGAAGAACCTGAGTTTACCAGCGAAGGGAAACAATTAAATGTGTACAACCCTGTTACAGGAGAAGAGCATATTATAGGAGATGTAAGTGATTACCGTTTTGGTAGAAATGGAAAATACTTAGTCTACACTAAGGCAATTAAAAAGAATGAAAAAGACAGCAGCTACCTTTTTGTATTTGACTTGAACAAAGGTGAGGAGTTTGCACAGTCAATGCCTTTTACAGCTTTGGGTCAATTTACCTTCGATTATGAAGGTGAGTTTATTGCCTTCTTAGCAAGTAGAGATACAGTAGAAGAAAACAAGCTATTCGATTTATACGAGTGGAATTTACAACAGGATGTTTTGACCAAAATTTTGGATACAAACAATGTATTATTGGAGGGTAAAACTGCCTCTAATTTTTCTGCACCGAGATATTCTAGAGATGGAAGCAAATTATACTTTGGTATTGCAGATATTCCTGAGCAAGAATCAGAGGATACATTGTTAGCATCAGAGAAAGCGACTCTTGATTTATGGCATTATAAGGATAAGCAATTACAACCGCAGCAGTTGTTGTACAAATCTTGGGAAGAGAGAAAAACATTTATGGTAGTTTACCACAGAGTAAATGCCAAGACTTTTACAGTATTAAGTAATGATACACTTGATGTACGTTTAATGGACCATGGAAATAGTGACATTGCTTTGGGAATGTCTAACGAAAGTTATGCTGGAACGTATAATTGGGAATACCCGTGGCCTTCGGATTATTATGCTGTGGATGTTAACACGGGTAACACGAAACTATTAGGGAAAAAGATTGGTTACGCATCTGGTTTGTCGCCTAAGGGAAATTACTTTTTGTATTTCGATACAACGGGTATTGTAATTAAGGACGTTAAGGCGGGAACAGAAAAATGTATTACCTGCATGGCACCTGGTGTAAATTGGTTGCAAGATATGAACGGAATGCCGGCAATGGCGGGACCTCTTGGAATAACAGGATATACGGAGGGTGAAAAAGCTATCATATTGAATTCAGAATTCGATGTATGGCACTATGATATTGCAGCCCATGATTTAAGAAGAATTACAGAAGGAAAGGAAAATAATATTCAATACCGTTTGAACGAATGGGAAAGAGATAGTACTTATTTAACTCCAGAAAATTCGTACATCAAAGCTTTTGATAAAGTAAGTAAAGCAGAAGGAGTATTCACGCTAAATTCTTTTGAAGAAGATGCACAGGTGAAGGAACAGTACTTTACAGATCACGCTATTGTTTATTTACACAAAGCGGAAGAAGGAGATGCTATCGTGTACAGAGAGATGTCAATCAAAGACTATCCAGATATTAAAGTAACGCGTGATAATTTTAAAACGACCACTCGAGTTTCTGTGGCAAACCCACAACAAGATGAGTACAACTGGGCTACGGTAGAGCAAGTAAATTGGACGAGTTATGCTGGAGATAGTTTGAATGGATTGTTGTACAAACCAGAGAACTACGATTCAACTAAAAACTACCCATTATTGGTGTATTATTATGAATTGTATTCGGATGAATTGCACAACCATTATGCTCCTCGTCCAACAGCTTCTATCATTTTTGCTACAGAATATGCATCTGCAGGATACATGGTATTTTTCCCAGATGTAAGGTACGAGGAAGGTCACCCAGCACAAAGTGCATACGACTGCATTATGAGTGGAACAGATAAAATTTTGGAGTTGTATCCAAATATAGACTCTACGCGTATGGGACTCCAAGGACAAAGTTGGGGAGGATATCAAACAGCTCAGCTGATTACGATGACCAATAGATATGCTGCAGCTATGGCAGGAGCACCGGTTTCTAATATGTTCTCTGCCTATGGAGGAATTCGTTGGGGTAGTGGTTTAAACCGTCAGTTCCAGTACGAGAAAACTCAATCGAGAATAGGGAAAACGATTTGGGAAGCACCAGAATTATATGTGGAAAACTCGCCTATCTTTCACTTACCAAACGTAGAAACTCCCGTGTTGATTATGCATAATGATAATGATGGAGCAGTTCCATGGTACCAAGGAATTGAAATGTTTGTTGGACTGAAAAGACTGGGTAAACCAGTTTGGATGTTGAATTACAACGGGGATGGACATAACCTTATGATCAATGCGAACCGTGTAGATTTAAGTATTCGTATGCGTCAATTCTTTGACTATTATCTCTTGGATGCTCCGGCTCCTGAATGGTTAATAGAAGGAATTCCTGCTGTGGATAAAGGAGAAGATTACAAATTAGGATTGGAAGAAGAATAAGAGTTTAATCTAAAAAATACATACTGAAAAAGGGTTTCTGAGAAGGGACCTTTTTTTTGTGGATAATCAGACGAAAGTTGTAGTTTTTGGGACCTTTTTAATACCCGTTTACATCCTCAACTATCCCCTCTACATCCTGTTCAATCATGCATTTAAAGTGTTTTTTTGGACATCCTTTATACCCTATTTTTGAACAAGGTCTACAGTTCAAATCCTTCACCTCATGTATGCTTACTAAACCGGGGTTTGCCGGCATGTATGCATACATCCCAAGATCGGGAACTGTATTTCCCCAAACTGAAACTATGGGCATGTTAAAAGCAGATGCGATGTGCATTAAGCCTGTGTCGTGGGTAAGAAGCACACTGGCTTGTTTTAAAACGCTAGCACTTTCTTGTAGGTTTAATTGACCACATAGATTGCGAAGGTCTTTCTCTGGGAGGGCTTGCACGAGTTGTTCACCTAGTTTTGTGTCTGTAGGACCCCCTAAAAGCACAATAGGACCATTAAGTTGCGCAATGATTTGCTTCAACTGTTCAAAAGGTAATCGTTTGGTAGCAAATTGGGCTCCAATAGCAATGGCTTTAAAGCTTTCTAAAGCGTAAGCATCTTTTATCTTAATTTCGTTTTCAGGTCGAATGAAAAAATCTAGGCCCTTTTGGTCGTTTTTAACTCCTAGTTCTAAAACAGCCTCAAAGTAACGATCAACGATGTGGAGCTGAGGCATTTTGTTGATCTTAAAATTGGTCAATAACCATTTCTCTATGTTGAGCTTAGGAAAGCTCGAGCTTTTTACTTTTAATTTGGAAATTAACCGCTTTGAACGGAGGTTTTTATGTAAGTCAACAATATGGGTATAACCTTCACTCCTTAAATGAGGAAGCACCTCGTTGATGTCTTTTTTAATTGTATAAAGCTTATCAATGTAGGGACTATCTATTAAAAGGTCCGTAAATTGAACTTTGCTTAAAAAGTGTATTTCGCTTTGTTCACCCAATTGTTCTTTCAAACAACGAACAATGGGAGAGGTTAAAACAATATCTCCAATAGAACTAAAACGAACTACAAGTACCTTCATGAATCTAGAACAATTTTAAGCGACTTTTACGGATAGACTCTCTAAAGTCATCTAATTTTTCAGAGTTGTTTTTTCCTGTAAATCGTCTCATAAATTTAAAGTGACCTTTTGCATTTTTCCAGTCAAACTCATCTTCGAAGATAGGCACAATGGCAAAGAAATAGATATCCTCATTTTCTATAGGAGCCAATTGTTGTTCTAACAAGATAGGATCTGTTAAAATGAAATGATTTTGCTTCATAGTAGCAGAGATAGGATTTCCTTCTCTATTCGCTTTGAAAGTATGCCCCGCGTTGTAGTAGGTGTCATTATCTCTCAAATGTTTGGCCAAGCGTTGTATGGCGGGGAAAACCCAATTCATGTTTGGGTTCTCTATGTCTTCCCATTCCCAGTAACTGGGTAAACAGAAGTAGAGTTCGCAGTGTTTTCTGTCCTTGTATTTTTCCGGAACGGGCATATCTTTTTGCGCCAATCCATTGGTCATTATTACCGTAACGGGAGTCTGTAACTCCAGCTCTAGCATGAGCAAAGAAACTTCGTCTTCAGTTTTAGCTTCGTAAGGAATTACTCTTCCTTCACCGAAGCGATTGATCATTTCTTGTTCTACAATCGTCATGCTTATTGTATTGATTTATCCAAAGCCATCCAAAATGCCTCATGGGAAGGAACACATCCGTTTTCTATCATTTCGAAAACTTCAATTTCTCTTTCTTTGCTGTAGGCTTTTTTATGCTTAAAGAATTGTAATTGTTGTGCCTTCGTACTTAAACTTTCATGAATAGACTCCGGAGTTGAAAGGTCTACTTCAGCTTCTGGAGATTTTGGATTAATTCCAATTAATTCTATTTCTTCTTTAGTGCATTTAAACACGAGTAGGCTGTCTTTAGCACGCATTTCTAAAAACTTCATCTTTTCCATTACTTTCTGAAAAACGGTATCAGAAAATATGGCCACTAACTCTTCTGCTTTTGCACTGTTTTTTTCATTCATCTCAAGCCACTCTTCATTGCTTACTCCATTGGCAATCAAGAAGTGCTTAAAATCCTCGTCAAAAGCTGCTCTTTCTTCCTGGTTTAATAAACGAAATTTCATGCTGCGAAGTTAAGAAATGCAGGTGATGTTCCTTGCTTTTATACGTAAATAGTTCATCTATACGGCAAAATGTCAATAGGTTTTTGTTTTCCTTCGGTCATCTTCGTGTTGAAATCTGACAAATAAGCTTTGCCTCGATGCGCTTTATGGTTTGAATCGCCTAAATAATTGTTATTTTTGAATTCAAAATAATTAGTAACTATGGGATGTTCCAGTTGTAGCAGCGGAGGAGGTACTCCGAGAGGCTGTCAAAACAATGGAACTTGTAGTTCTGGTGGATGCAATAAACTTGGCGTTTTTAACTGGTTGGCAAATATGCAATTGCCTGCTGGTCAGAGCCAATATGATATAATTGAAGTAAGATTCAAAAATAGCCGTAAAGGTTTTTATAGAAATGTAAAGGACTTATCGTTACAAGTTGGCGATGTAGTTGTTGTAGAAGGTAGCCCAGGTTTTGACATTGGAGTGGTGTCGATAGTGGGTGAACTTACCAGGATACAAGTTCAAAAGAAAGCGCCAAATATGAAGGCGCACGAAGCAAAGAAGATTTATCGCATTGCGAATCAGGAAGATATCGACAAGTGGATGGAAGCAAGAAACCTTGAGAAAGAGGTGATGCACCAAGCCCGAGAATTGGCGATTAACCTAAATTTAGAGATGAAAATCTCAGATGTGGAATATCAAGGGGACTTAACAAAAGCCACTTTTTATTACACAGCAGATCAACGTGTCGATTTTAGACAGTTGATAAAAGATATGGCGGAGGCATTCAAAATTAGAATTGAAATGCGTCAGATTGGAGCTCGTCAGGAAGCAGCTCGATTAGGTGGAATAGGTTCTTGTGGTAGAGAATTGTGTTGTTCTACGTGGTTAACAGATTTTAGATCTGTATCTACTAGTGCGGCGCGTTACCAACAATTATCATTGAACCCGCAAAAGTTGGCTGGACAATGTGGTAAACTAAAATGTTGTTTAAACTACGAGTTAGACATGTACTTAGACAGCATTAAAAAGTTTCCTAAACCAGATACGCGTTTGTACACCGAAAAAGGTTCTGCCATACACGTAAAAACAGATGTGTTTAAACGTTTGATGTGGTATGCTTATGAAGGTGAGGCAGGTGTAGGATCAGGATTAATTCCTTTATCGCCTGAGCGTGTTGAAGAAATCGTTGAACTCAACAAGAAAAGAGAGAAACCGGCAGATTTAAAAGACTTTGAAGAACAAATCAAGGTGGAGCCAGATTACTCTAATGTGGTTGGACAAGATGATTTAGACAGGTTTGAGCACGTGTTTAAGCGCAGAAAGAAAAAGCGTAAAAAACCAGGAGGAAGACCGGCAGCTAAGAAGGCAGAAGCACAGAAAACAAGCAACAAACCAGCAGCCAAGCAAGAAGCAAAAGCTGAAGGAAATAAGCCAAAGCCAACGCGTAAACCTCGTCCGCAAAATGCGAAAGGTAAGCCGCGTAAGCCGAAGCCTCAGAATGCAGCAAAAAACACCCAGAACCCAAAAGAGGTGAAGGGTGGGAATAAGCCAAAACCGAAAGGGCCAAAGCCAGAGCAAAAGGCAAAAACGGAGAAAAAACCAGTTAAAGGACCTAAAGCTGAAGGTCAACCAAAAGCTGCTCCAAAGAAGAATTTCAAGAAGAGAAAACCACGTCCGCAGGGCGGAAATAAACCACAAGCCAAGAAAGATGGTGAATAAAATTGTGATGATATTAGGCTTAGGAATTCTCCTCGCATCTTGCGGGGAGCGTCCTATGTTTGATAACAGTTATTCTTTTGAAAATAGAGCCTGGAACCAGCAAGAAAAAGCAGTGTTCCACGTAGATGTTACAGATACTTTAACGCCTTATTATTTCGATGTGCAATTGCGTACAACCACAGATTATGCTTTTAGTAATTTGTGGGTAATGGTGAATATTACAGCACCAGACAGTACAACATCTAAACAGGCGGTGAAAGTGAATATTGCAGATGACAAAGGCAAATGGATAGGTACAAAATCTGGATCGTTGGTAAGTAGCGCTATGCGTTTTAGTGCCCAACAATTTCCATTGAAAGGAAACTATTCATTTGAAATAGAACAAGCCACAAATCAGCAAGAAATAAAAGAAATTGTTGATGTAGGAATACGCATTATAGCGAAGGAAAAGTAAAACTGCCCCAGATTGCAGCGGTAGCTTGCCCTAGCAAACATTTAGAAGCATTACAAGAAAAGGTACGACCACAGGAAGTGCCTTTTTTTGTATCCTGCTACTTGATGTTGGATAGGGTAACTTTAGCGGAAAGCGGGTACCCAAGTTACTTGGGGTAGGCAGCCTAAAGATTATTTACAAGTTTTTCATCAATTCCCTGTCTTTCGAGTTTACCTCAACAGGCGGACAACGATTCGGGTCTTTTTTGAATAACCAAACGAATTTTAATTTAATAAGTAGCGGCTGATAAGTACTCGAATACCACTCTAATGAAGGGTTTCCTGTTCTCCATTCGTAAATTTCCATGATGGGCATTCGTACTCCAGGAATAATGAAAAATCCACCATTTATTTTAAAACCGTAGCCAATTTCGTAGTTTAACTGTGATACCAAATCATTTTGGAAGAATTGAGTTTGCGGTAAACTGCTCCCAACATAGTCCATATTTCCACCACTTACGCGAAAATCTAGGTTAACCCCTAAGGCGTGATCAATAAAGTTGCGCGGGTTAATTTGGAAAACATTGTGAACGCCGAAACGCGCAAAAGCATAACCTAAGTTAAAGTCGCCCGATCCAAATTCTGAAGTTACAACATCCCCAGAATTGTCGAGTAAATCTATTTGTAATTCCTCTTTACCACCAAAATATTTGTAGCCCAAAGACCAATCGTAATACTGTATAAATTTGCGGGGACGTTTGGTAATGTGTACCATCCCGATTTCTCCGTAAACACCAAGTTTTCCTGCAGGATCAAACTGATATAAAGCAGGTCGTCCTCCTAGCGTTGTTTCTCGCTGCGGCACCTCTAAATTGGTTAACAAATAAGTAGGGCCTACCGCGATTTGTATACCATGACGCAGATAATCTCCAGTTACCCAACGGTAAAGCGGCTTGTGTAAACGCTGATTTCCAAAATGCTGTTTACGCTTTTTCTTTTGCTTATACATTTGGGCTGAACCATTGAAGGCCAGCAAAGACATTAATACAAAAACAAGAACTCTCATACTAGAATAATTCATGATAACGAATGGGTTACACACAAAGGTAAGGATAGATGTTAGAGCAGCAGAAGGTGAACTAGAAAAACTTATAGACACTTATTATTTGATAAGCTTTGGGGGTATGTGCTTCCTTTGCAATACAGCCCACCGGGCCATACACTATAATCCTCCCACAACACCTGTAAAAGTAGGGCGCGCACTAAGCTTCTTGGGTCGCTTTGTGCACGTGTACTTTTGATATAGGTGTTGCGCTGCGGGTTGCCGTTGCTGTCCCTTACCCTACACCCAGAAAAGGAGAGTTAGAAATAAAATAAATTTGTGGGATCGCAATGAATCTTTTATTTTTTCGGTATGAAATTATACCACTGTATATTTCTACTGCTAATTATATTACTTACTACTAGTTTCTCTACAAAGAAACATTTTCCGAAAGCTCTCTATGTAGAGCTTGTTATACCCCTAAATGATAGTGTTGCTCCGAGAGCGGAAGGTTTGGTGTTGATGGATTCTGTTTTATATTATTCCAACAGTGCCTTAACAAGTTCTTACTTGGCCAAGTCTTTTCGCTGTTATGAAAAGGATTTTAGCTCCTCGTTTGCCTACTATCAGGGAATTTGTAGATCAGACATAGAAGTACTCAGTAATTATTTTAGAGAGGAGAAAGACAAGAAGAAAGATCGAAAACCGAATGTACACAAGTTACGTGTCTGTAATTCCTTTGGGACCTTAAGTTTAGAGGTGAAATCTGCAGGACAGATAAAGAAGATTGTTAAAAATATTCAGAAGTTAAAAGGACTATCTGCTCGTACGAAAAAGATGTTTTCCTCTTGGGATGCATTAGAAGCGTGTAAATAGTTTACGATAGTTATGTTCATAAAAAAGGCTTCCGTTGCGGGAAGCCTTTTACTATTTGATGTAAGATTTACAGTAATTCTAACATTTTGTCCATTACCTCTGGTTTGTCCCAGTTTTCGTGGATGTTATCCATCTGCATTACTTTTTCCATGATTCTATTTTTCTCTTCACCACCTTTAAGGGCTTGTGAGTAAGGAATATGACTAAAGGTTACCTCAGAGTATAGTGGCATCCATTTGTCTGGATGTAATTTAGCAAACTTCTTTTCAATTTTCTTACGCAATAAGAAATCTGGATCTCCAGATAAATCGCGCATTTCAATGTAATTGTACAAAGCCAGATCTGCTATAGCATCAGCATCTGGTTTACGAGTAGTACTGAAAGTTTCGAATAATTTATCCCAATCTCCTTCCATCTCATTGTACATGTTGTGGAATACAGTACAATCTTCGAAACCAGAGTTCATTCCCTGTCCGTAGAAAGGAACAATAGCGTGAGAAGCATCTCCTAAAATCAATACTTTATCATCGTAGTTCCATGGACTACATCTTACCGTAACTAAAGTAGAAGTTGGATTCTCGAAGTAATCTTCTACCAAGGTTGGCATGTGAGGTACAGCGTCTGGGAAAGTCTTCTGGAAGAAGTCCATTACTTGCTCCTCTGTTTTGATCGTATCAAACGAAAGCTCTCCTTTCATTGGGAAGAACAGCGTACATGTGAAGCTCCCATCCATATTTGGAAGTGCAATCATCATGAATTCACCTCTTGGCCATATGTGTAAAGCATCGTTAGCGATACGGTGTGTTCCATCCTCATTCGGCGGAATAACCAATTCTTTGTATCCGTGAGAAAGGTATTCTTGCGAATAGTTGAACATTGGAGTTTTTTGCAAACGCGAACGTACTGCAGAGAATGCTCCATCTGTTCCAAAAATTTGGTCGTAAGTATATTCTTCTTTCTTGTTCTCCTCTGTATTTAGAAAAGAGATAGTGTTTGATTTTAAATCAATGTCTAAACACTTTCTGTTGAAACGGTAAGTAATGTTTGGGTAATCATCCGCCAAATTCATGAGCTTCTGATTTAAACCTCCACGCGATACAGAGTAGATTGCTTCTCCGTTTAATCCGTAAGGAAGGTCAGATAAATTCCCTTCAACATCGTGCATTTTTCTACCGTACATCGGTAAAGACATTTTCTTAATTTCATCTGAAATGCCAGCTAATTCTAAAGCTCTCCAACCTCTATCTGATAAAGCTAAATTGATAGACCTTCCACCAATCTCATCCGCCTTACGCAAATCGGGTCTACGTTCGAACACATCCACTTGGTAGCCTTTTTTTGCCATTAAGATGGCTTGTAAGCTTCCCACTAAACCTGCTCCTACTATTGCAATTTTTTTCATAGTTCTATAGTCAAAGATGTTTTACAAACATCCATTGTTTATTTTCTCCACTTTGTTTCGTAGCGTTCACGTGAAAACATATTGTCAGCACGCTTTGCTTTTTTTCTGTTGTGTACAGCGGCCATTCCACGCCAAACTACGATACCAAAAATCAATACAGCAATGGCCTGTACAATAATTTCTATGTATTCAGCCTCATTGTTAATTGCCCCAGAAAACCGGGTTTGTATCAATTCTTGGATATTCATTTTACTGTATACTTTCTTCTAAAATTCTTCCGAAGTTGAATACGTCTTCGTAAGTGTTGTATAAAGGAGCTGGAGCAACACGAATTACGTTCGGTTCTCTCCAATCGGCAACTACACCTCTTTCTGTCATGGCATCAAACAAAGCTTTTCCTTGTCCGTGCGCTAAAATAGAAAGCTGAGCTCCTCTCTTTGTTTTATCTCGAGGTGTAATAATTTCGAAAGTAGCGTTTTCGTTACGTGCAGAAATCTCATCGATAACAAACTCTAAGTAAGCTGTTAAATCATCGCGTTTCGCACATAGTTTCTCCATTCCTACTTCGTCGAAAATATCTAAAGACGCAAGGTGAGCAGCCATTCCTAAAACAGGAGCATTACTCAACTGCCATCCTTCTGCACCTTTCATAGGGTTGAAACCAGGTTCCATTTGGAAACGCGTTTCTTTATCATATCCCCACCATCCCGCGAAACGTGGCAATTCTGGTTTGTACTCATGACGTTCATGCACGAAAATTCCAGAAACTCCACCTGGAGAAGAGTTTAAGTATTTGTAAGTACACCAAGCGGCAAAATCTACTCCCCAATCGTGTAACTTTAAATGAATGTTACCTGCAGCGTGTGCTAAATCGAAACCACAGATGGCACCAACAGCATGCGCTTTTTCAGTGATGGTTTTCATGTCGAACAACTGTCCAGTATAGTAGTTTACACCACCAATCATAACTAAAGCAAGCTCATCACCAACTTCTTCGATTTTTGCATAGATATCTTCTTCTCTGATCAAGTGTTCACCTTCACGAGGTGCAACCTCCACCAAGTCCGTTTGTGGATCTAATCCATGGAATTTAACTTGAGACTCCAAAGCGTATTGGTCAGATGGGAAAGCTTTTGCCTCACAAATGATTTTCTTACGCTTACCTTCTGGACGGTAAAAACTTACCATCAAAAGGTGAAGGTTTGTAGTTAATGAGTGTGTTATCACGACCTCTTTAGGAAGAGCACCCACTACTTTAGCTGCTTTTTCTGTTAAGAACTCATGGTATTCGAACCAAGGCTTTTCAGCGTAGAAGTGACCTTCAACACCCCACTTAGCCCAATCGTTAAGTTCTCTTTCTATGTATTCTTTGGTTGTTTTGGGTTGTAGCCCAAGAGAGTTCCCAGTAAAGTAAACCACATCCTCACGGAAGTTTGGAATGTAGAATTGGGTTCTGTATTTATTTAATTCGTCTTTCGCGTCTTTCTCTCTCGCAAATTCTAAGCTATTCGTATAGTTCGTCATTGTATTTTATGTTCTTCAAGAATGGCTTGCAATTTAACAAAAAAGAAGGTTTTATCAAGTGATATATGTCAATATGATGGGGGTGTGAAATCCTTAATACTCCAATTTAGTCGGTAGAATTGCAGAGACTCACGAATTGGAAGGATAGTCGATGCCATTTTAACAAAAAAATCCCCCAGCCGAAACCAGGGGATTCAATAAATTTTCATCTATTTGAGTATTACTCCATACCTACGCGAGATGGGGCAATCGTTAAACTATCTAATTCAGATTTCAAGGGTTCAATAAAGGTTAAGTAATCCGGTATCAATTCTTTCTTCATAGGTTCAGACTGAGGGAATTTCTGTGCTCTGTGATCTACTTGTCTACCATTTTTCCAAAAACGGTAGCATACGTGTGGACCCGTTGCAGCTCCAGTTGAACCAACGTATCCGATAACATCACCTTGTTTTACGCGTACACCCGGACGAATTCCTTTGGCAAATTTTTGCATGTGTAAGTACTGTGTTTCATAAGTGGCGTTGTGACGAATTTTAACGTAATTCCCATTTCCTCCAGATCTAGAAGCTTTGGTTACCGTACCGTCAGCTGTACTTAAAATAGGGGTTCCATAAGGTGCTGCATAATCTGTCCCTTTATGTGCTTTTACACGTTTGTAAATAGGGTGAAATCTTCTTAGGTTGTATGCCGAAGTCATACGTGCAAATTTCACGGGCGACATTAAGAAGGGACGTTTCATTTCCTTACCTTCTTCATTGTAATAGCCTGTTTCCATGTTGGTAGAGTCTGTAGTATATCTAAAAGAGTACATACCTTCTCCACTGTGCTTAAACCAAATTCCAATGATATCACCTATTCCGTAAGCTTCACCTTCTATGCTTTTTTGTTCGTAGACCACTTTGAACTGATCTCCGGCTTGAAGCTTAAAGAAGTCAATGCTCCATGCAAAGATGTTTTCGAAGGCTTCTGCTAATGCCGCTGTAGTTCCAAAATCGTTTATTTGTTCGTCTATAGCCAAGGTAAGGTTAGAGTTCTGAACAATTTCTCCAGTTAACGTCTCTCGATTTACTTTAATATCTCGGTAATGTTTCTCAACGCTCAGACTATCTCCAAAATTGAATACATAATAACTTTCTATGTTGGCTTCATAGATTAAATGTTGTGCGCGGTTATTTGTATCTCCTTTTCTAACAAGAACAACGAAAGGATCATTATAATTCACATAATCTAAACCAACGGCAGAGTCACCGGCCATTTCTGCAATGGTGTTAATGCTATACTGGTCAATTCCATAAGGTAGAAGCATGTGACTCATGGTCCAATTCATTTTTACCGTATCATGGTATACATCGAATTCGTTTAAATCGAAGCCGTACTTCATGTTTTTAGGAAGCTCAACAACAGTATCTTTTATTGCTGTTTTTTGTGCTGAATTATTTGCTTTCTCTTCTTTTCCTCCACAGGCTACCAATAAAGCCGTTATACCTATAACAAATATTTTTTTCATCCTCTGTACTTGTACTATTTTGTGTTTTTGCTCCAAGGAGAATCCTCAAAAGCAATGCTTGCAAATGTAATGAACTCTTCTTGAAACACTTTCTAAAAGAGCAATGAGCTTTGTAAATAATGTGAAAAGTAACTTTAATAAAGTTGAAGGATTGTGTTTTTCCAGGAATTTACTCACGAAGTTCTTGCTAAAAATAGAGTTTAGATGGTGCTCTAATTCTACCAATTGTTTAATTTTGCCCACGCGTATAAATTACATAGAAAAAGATGAAAGTTTTAATATTAGGATCTGGAGGTAGAGAGCATGCATTTGCCTGGAAAATTGCACAAAGTAGTCATTTAGATGAATTGTACATAGCACCGGGAAATGCTGGAACTAAAGAGTTAGGAACTAACGTGAATATTTCAGTTACTGATTTTGAAGCAATCAAAACTTTTGTGATTGAAAACGTAATAGAAATGGTTGTTGTTGGTCCTGAAGATCCTTTGGTACAAGGGATTTCAGATTTCTTTGCTGCAGATGATGCGTTGAAAGGAGTTTATGTAATCGGACCAAACAAAGAGGCTGCTCAATTAGAGGGATCGAAAGATTTCGCCAAGGAGTTTATGATGCGTCATAATATACCAACAGCGAAGTACAAGACCTTTACAAAAGATACTTTGGAAGAAGGGAAAGCATTTTTAGCCTCGTTAAAGGCACCTTATGTATTAAAGGCAGATGGATTAGCTGCAGGTAAGGGTGTTTTGATTTTGGAAACTTTAGATGAAGCTCAGCAAGAATTGGAAAGCATGTTGAGTGATGCGAAATTCGGAGATGCTTCTTCTCGTGTAGTTATTGAAGAGTTCTTAACAGGTGTTGAGATGTCAACATTTGTATTGAGTGACGGTGATGGGTTTAAAGTATTGCCAGAGGCAAAAGATTACAAGAGAATTGGTGAAGGTGATACAGGTTTAAATACAGGTGGAATGGGAGCTGTTTCTCCAGTGCCATTTGCCGCTTCAGGATTTTCTGATAAAGTATTGAACCAAGTTATTATTCCTACAATTAAAGGGTTAAAAGCGGATGGAATCGAGTACAGAGGATTCATTTTCATTGGTTTGATCAATGTAAAAGGTGAGCCATTTGTTATCGAGTATAACTGTAGAATGGGTGATCCTGAAACAGAGGTTGTTTTACCGCGTTTGAAGTCTGACTTACTAGACTTATTTGAAGGTGTAGGAACACAGACTTTATCTGAAAGAGACGTGGAAATAGATCCAAGAACAGCTACAACTGTGATGATGGTTTCTGGAGGGTATCCAGAGGCTTATGAAAAAGGAAAAGCGATTTACGGATTGAACGCTGTTCAAGATAGTATCGTATTCCACGCAGGAACAAAAGCTGATGGTCCGGCAGTAACGACAGCTGGAGGAAGAGTTTTAGCTGTTACAAGTTACGGTAAAGACATGGAATCTGCTCTTGAAAAGTCGTACGAGAATATTCAAAAAATAGAATTTGAAAAGTCGTACTACAGAAAAGACATAGGATTCGATTTAAAATAGATTGATTAATAATTGATAATAAACGAATGGTAGCGCACTGTTGCCATTCGTTTTTTGTTTTATAAAAGAGGATATTTTACGCACCCCGATGTGGATTAAATATTTATAAGGTGGGTTTAAGCTGCCATTAATTTTATTAAATTCGGGTTTTAACAGATGGAATCATATACCATATTTTTCATTATAGGAACACTTATCGCTTCTGCCTTTTTCTCAGGTATGGAGATTGCTTTTGTATCGGCCAATAAGTTGAAAATTGAGCTAGATAGAACCAAGGGTAATATCAGTGGTAAAATTTTAGGTCGTTTTGTACAATACGATGCCAACTTTATCGCGGCCATGTTATTGGGTAATAATATTGCCCTTGTAATATATGGTATACAAATGGCGAAACTAATCGAAGCTCCCTTAGAAGCTATGATGGGAGAGAGTGCTTGGGTACTTTTGGTGCAAACCATAGTTTCAACATTGCTCATACTGGTTACCGCCGAGTTTTTACCCAAAGCTATATTTCAAATTAACCCCAATAGAATTTTAAAATTTGCGGCTATACCGCTTGTGATTATCTATTACATACTCTTTATTCCAACTCAGTTTACCATGTTGTTGAGCAATGGTTTGTTGCGCTTGTTTAGAGTAAAGTCAGATAACGGAAGCAATGTGTTTTCAAAGGTTGATTTAGATCATTATGTGCGTGATTTGAATGAGCGAATGGAGGATGAAGACGAATTGGGTAATGAAATGCAAATTCTTCAGAATGCATTAAATTTTGGAAATGTAAAGGCAAGAGACTGTATGATACCGCGTACAGAAATTGTAGCCGTGGATGTTGAGGATGATATTCAACATTTGAGTGAACTTTTTGTTGAAACAGGTTTGTCGAAAATCCTAATCTATAGAGACAACATAGATAATGTGATAGGATACTCACATAGTTTTGAATTGTTTAAACACCCAAAACGCATCAAAGACATCTTAATACCTATCAGCTTTGTTCCAGAGGCGGTTCCGGGTAAAGAACTCTTAGAATTGTTTACAAAACAACAAGGAAATATTGCTGTAGTTGTGGATGAGTTCGGTGGAACTTCTGGTGTTGTGACCATAGAAGATGTTATTGAAGAAATCTTTGGAGATATTGAAGATGAGCACGATGCGGATGAGTTATTGGAGGAGCAAATAGATGAACACACGTATAGATTTTCTGCAAGAACAGATATCGATTGGTTGAATGAGAAATATGATTTTGACTTCGAAGAGTCTGCAGAGTATGAAACACTTGGAGGATTAATCTTGAATCGAATTGCATCTATACCAGAAGAAGGAGATGAGGTCGAATTGAACAATTATAAGTTCATCATCGAGGAGGTATCTGATCGAAGAATTGAAGTGGTGAGAATAGAAATAAAAGATTAATTCTTAAGAGCTAATCGGTTATTACGACGACCAATTTTTTATGTTTTTGCTGAATATCCGCCTTTCTTCCGAATTCCTATTTTCTTGATAAATTTTTGTAATTAGAACGGTATTGGAAGGGAATCTACGCTCTTTTTCGATGTGTCTATGCGAAGTTTTTTAAAGGTCGGCAATAAAGCGGATACTCATAAACATTCCTTTATTTTTTAATTTTTTTGGCTTAGGGATAGCAGCGGCAGCCCACAAAAAGCACTGTTTTATGTGTGTAATTTGGGGGCAAGCGACCTAAGAAGCTTGTTGACGAATACACAAAATAACACTGCTTTTGAGGACTAAAGTGAATAGCCCGTACAAGCCCCGATAGCTTCTTCTGCAAACATATTATTTCTTACTTAGGCACTCAATATGAGGAGTTAAGCGTAAAGGGTGTAAACAAATGCAGCTTATAAACTGAAAACTCTAAAATACTGGGGGGAGTAGCTTTCATTTATAAATTCATATCATTATATTCGCAACCTTATAGAAAAAGAACAAATGGCTTTAATTGGACAAATTCGCGAGAAATCGTGGTTATTATTAGTAGTGGTAGGTGTGGCTATGTTGGCCTTCATTTTACCTTGGGACCAAATTTTTAACGGGTCAGCGAGTCGTGGTGAGAACCTTGGATTTGGTACTGTTAATGGAGAAAGAGTTGATGCTAATGCTTATGAGCAATACAAAAACAACATTGCTCAAAACATGTTCAATAGTAAAAGGCAACAAGACCCTAACGCTAGTTTAACCGAACAAGATTTAAAAAATGCTGAAACTCAAGCATGGAATGCGTTAGTAGGTAAAATGCTTACTACTGAACAATATGAAGAGTTAGGATTGATGGTTTCTCCTTACGAATTGGATGGAATTCTTTACGGAAGAAGTGGGTTTGAACCTTCTCCTATCATTCGTCAGGTAGCAGTAGATTCAAATGGTTTGTTTAACTCGGCAAGAGCACAGCAGATTTTGGATCAATTGCAAATGGAAGATCCTGCAAGATACCAAGCGGTGGTTGATGAAATCAAATTTAACCGTTTGAACGAAAAGTACATGTCTATGTTGTCTTACGGAGTAAAGGCGACAACTTTGGAGGCGAAGGAAGAATATGAAGCTGGAAAAACAGTGAAGAATGTTTCTTTCATCTTTAAGCGTTTCAGTGAAATTCCATCGAATGAAATTGAAGTTTCAGAAGATGAGTTAAAGGCATACTACGCAGAACACAAAAACGAAAAGAAGTACGAGCAACAAGGTACACGTAAAGTTTCTTACTTTACAGTTCCATTAACTCCTTCTGAAGATGATACGATTTCTGCATTGAACAATATGGTTCAGTTAAAAAACTCTTTTGAGAATGCACAAAACGATACATTGTTTGTACAACAATACATGCAAACACCAACGGTAGAAGCGATTAAATTCTACCCTGAGGATTCTTACTTGAACCCACAGCAAATGCAACAAGTTTACCCTGCAGAGATGACAAATTTAGCAGTGGGAGATATTGTTGGACCAATTAGTACTTCAACTTTTATTGGTGTTGCTAAGGTAAAAGAGATTGAAGAGCAAAAACAAGCGCACGTTCGTCACATCTTGATTTCTGCAAACAAGAATGACGAAGATGCTTATGCTGCTGCTAAAGTGAAAGCGGATAGCATCATGAATGTGATTAAGGAGCAAGACAACTACGTTGAAATGGAAGCTCAATTCAATGAGGATCCAGGAGGGAAAATGAACCACGGAGTTTACAAAAACTTCCCAGAAGGTGTTATGGTTCCTGAATTTAATGATTTTGCATTCAACGAGCCAGTTGGAACTATTGGAGTTGTAGGAACTTCTTACGGTTACCACGTTGTTGAGGTTGTAGGTAGAAGAA
>NZ_JBVCPV010000002.1:0-54172 GCF_057456495.1 Lishizhenia sp.
AGAATTTTTAAAACTTTTGGAGGCACATCCACAAGTAGAAGTTAGCGTATCACCGTCTGACAAAGAATTGTACCAACTCATTGCAAAAGCAAAGGTCAATCTACTTATTACCTTTCAGGCCACAGGGATTAAACATAAACTCATCAATGCTTTGAGTAACGGTGGATATATTATCGCGAATAATGAGATGCTTGCTGGAACAAAAATGGAAGAGTTTTGTTGTATAGCCAATACGCCTGAAGAAATTAAAACAGCTCTTGAAAATTGTTTTTCAACGGCTATAGATCCTACTGCTATTTTAAAGCGTAGATCCTATATATCGGCACATTATGGATTGCAAGCTCACGCCCAACAAATTCATGAAGCCCTTACAAAGAAAAAGAAAGGAGAATAGACTAAATCTCCCTTTAAAACAAGATATTTGTAGCACACAAGAGATATAAGATTAACACATGAAATATTGTAATTCACTTACACAACGTACTCGATTTAAAACTAGAGAAGTTAAAATTGGAAATTTGACCTTAGGTGGCAACGCTCCTATTCGAATTCAAAGTATGACCACAGCTGATACTATGGATACGCAAGGTTCTGTAGAAGAATCTATCCGTATGATAGATGCTGGATGTGAATTAGTAAGATTAACTGCACCTTCTAAAAAGGAAGCCGAAAACTTAGGTGTTATTAAGGCTGAATTATTAGCCAAAGGATACGACACTCCCCTGGTGGCTGATATTCATTTTACACCCAATGCGGCAGAAATCGCAGCCACAAAAATTGAAAAGGTTAGAGTAAACCCAGGAAACTACGCCGATAAGAAGAAATTCGAGGAAATCGAATACAACGACGAAAGTTACCAGGCAGAGCTTGAACGTATAGAAAAGAAATTTACACCTCTAGTGCTCTTGTGTAAGAAAGAGGGAACGGCAATGCGTATTGGTACCAACCACGGTTCTTTATCCGATAGAATTTTGAGTCGTTACGGAGATACTCCCGAAGGCATGGTTGAGTCTGCCATGGAATTTTTACGCATTTGTAGAAAGAATGATTTCCATGAGATTGTAATTTCTATGAAAGCCAGTAACACCCTTGTAATGGTCCAAGCTTACCGTTTGCTTGTAGCTACTATGATCAAAGAAGGTATGAATTATCCGCTACATCTAGGTGTAACTGAAGCCGGTGATGGTGAAGACGGAAGAATCAAAAGTGCTGTAGGAATTGGTGCTTTACTAGCCGATGGATTAGGTGATACAATTCGTGTGAGCTTAACAGAAGCACCCGAATTTGAAATACCAGTAGCACAAAAACTCGTAAAGATTTACGAAGAAGAAAAAAGGAATGAGGTTGAACCAATTGAAACACTTCAATATGATCCCTTTCATTATACACGAAGAGATAGTTTCGAGGTTCACAACATTGGTCATAAACACGTACCTGTTGTAATTGGTGATTTACACACTACAGAAAATATTAAAGCTTCTCACCTATTTGGATTCGGCCATAATTACAACGTTGAATTAGACAAATGGAATCAAAAAGATTTAGCTGCAGATTACATCTACGTAGGTAATCAAAAGGTCGATTTTGAAACTCCTGGATACTTGGGTATTATTTGTGATTTTGAAAATTTTAAGGAAAACTACAGTGAAAAAGATCACTTTTTCCCTTTACATACAACAGTAAACACCTTAGCCGAAAGTAAGGCTAAAATCAACTTTTTAAAGATAAACGTAAACGATTACAATATAGACTTAAGTCAATTACCAGAAAACACGGTGCTTATTGCTGAAGCAGCGGGAAGTTTTACCCAATCATTTAGAAAATTCTTTAATCATCTATCACTTGGAAACATTGAAGTACCCGTGATACTCAATTTAAAGCTAAATACAGCCGATTTAGAGCACTATCAGCTTGAAACTGGAGCAATGGCTGGTTCAATACTCATAGACGGCTTTGGAGACGGTTTATTTATCCAAAATGAACAACACCTACCCTATCTAGCAACTACAAGTACAGCTTTTGGTATTCTACAAGCAACGCGAACACGCATTTCGAGAACAGAATACATTTCTTGCCCTTCTTGTGGTAGAACTTTGTTCGACCTGCAAGAAACAACTGCAAAAATTCGAAAAAGCACATCTCACCTTAAGGGAGTCAAAATTGGGATCATGGGATGTATTGTAAACGGTCCAGGAGAAATGGCTGATGCAGATTATGGTTATGTGGGAACAGGACCAGGTAAAATTAATTTGTACAAAGAAAAAGAGGTTATCAAAAGAAATGTACCTGAAGACGAAGCTGTAGATGCTCTCATTGACCTTATCAAAAGCTACGGCGACTGGAATGAAGTTTCTTCACAATAATTTCATATTTTAACAAAAACTGGGTCTCGAAGCAAAAATTACGCTTCGTATACTCGTAGAACTCGAAACAGCTAAGGTATTTCCCTTTCAGACATAAAAAAAGGCCCTAAATGGGCCTTTATACGTTAAAATAAGTGTCTAATCTTAATCATCATGTCTTAAAACATATACCTGACTACTAAATCCACCTTTTTTAGAATTCAAATTTGAAAGGAAGCCAATGAAGGCGGCTTTCAAAATATTTCCTCCTTTATATTTTTCTGAAAGCATTGAAACGTAAAAAGAATCAAACTTCATAGGGAGCACTTTACACATTTTAATATCATTTAAACAAAAGAGCTTATCAATGTCTTTCTTCTTGAAATGATATAAATGTCGTGGAACATCATAGGCCGCCCAGAACTCTTTGTAGTATTCTGCATCATAACTCGCCATATTTGGAACAGCTACAAACAAAACACCTCCTGGTTTTAGTATACGTCGAATCTCTTTGATGTCTTTTTGTAAATCATAAACATGTTCTAACACATGCCACATGGTAATAACATCTGCACTATTATCTTCTAATTTATAAAGATCAGTTTGTGGTTGTAATTCTATTCCATGCTCCTTTTTACAAAAAGCTCTAGCGTCCTCGTCAGGCTCTAAACCAGTTACGGTGAAACCTTGATTTTGCGCAACTTTCACAAAATGACCTGTCCCCGCACCTATATCCAGCAATTGCTTTCCACTGGTTTCACTTTCTATCCAACGTAATTTTTGGCGTAGCGTTTTCACCCTAACCTTGTTGTAGAGAAAGTTTATAACCCCTTTATTAGAACTTGAATGAGAGATATACTCTTCAGACTTATAGTAAGGGCCAATTTTATCCTTGCTTGGAACAGGGTTGGTAAAATGAAATTTACAATCATCACACTCTACAATCACAAAGTCTTCCTTCGTAATCATGTGATCTTTCACATCCATGAAATGCGTAAATTCTGTTTTACCACAAACTGGACATTCTTCTCTATGCATCAAATCTTGTTTCACGTGAAACTATCTTCCTAAATAAATTAACAATACAGATATATCACTTGGTGATACACCACTAATTCTACTGGCTTGACCAATTGTAGAAGGCCTAATATCGTTTAATTTCTCGACTGCCTCTGCACTTAACGATCCCATTTTGGAAAAATCTACATCCTCCGGAATTTTAAGATTATCCAAACGACCTAACTTCTTCACAGTATCTTCTTCCCTTTGAATATATCCCTCATACTTCATTTGGATTTCTGTTTGTTCCAAAATATCCTCATGACCTTCTAACAATGTATCCACTTCTGTTTTAAGACTAGAATTCAAATCAATTAATTCAGACAATTTCAATTGAGGTCTTGCTACTAAAGAATCAATTTTCACCTGTTGTTTTAAGATGCTGCTCCCCTTCTCTTCCAATAATGGATTTATATCCTCAGGGGTAACACTCGTTTTGTTCAACAAGGTCTTCAATTTCGCCGTACCCGAATTTTTGGCATTTACTCTATGTAAAGCCTCGTCAGACGCTAAACCGATAGCATGACCTAACGGAGTCAAACGTATATCTGCATTATCCTGACGAAGTAAAATTCTATACTCCGCTCTTGAAGTAAACATACGGTAGGGTTCTTTTGTACCTTTTGTGATCAAATCATCTATCAATACACCGATATATGCATCAGACCTACTCAAGATAAAATCTCCTTTACCCAGGGCATGATTAGCAGCATTAATCCCTGCCATCAAACCTTGACAAGCCGCCTCTTCGTATCCCGTAGTACCATTAATTTGACCTGCAAAGAATAATCCTTCCACTAACTTAGTTTCCAACGTATGTTTCAACTGTGTAGGCGGGAAATAATCGTATTCAATCGCATAACCAGGACGGAACATTTTCACATTTTCAAAACCTGGAATAGTAGTCATTGCCTGATATTGTATTTCCTCTGGTAAGGACGTACTAAAACCATTTACATAAATCTCTACTGTGTTCCAACCTTCCGGTTCAACAAAAATTTGATGACGATCACGTTCGGCAAAACGGTTAATCTTATCCTCTATAGAAGGACAGTATCTTGGTCCAGAACTTTTAATGGCTCCATTAAACATTGGTGAACGATCAAAACCTGAACGCAACAATTCATGAGTATCTGGATTTGTATAGGTAATATGGCAAGGACGTTGTGTTAACAAAGCCTTACTTCTTGGATCAAAACTAAACTTACCTCTGATCTCATCTCCCGGTTGAACTTCCATTTTAGAATAATCCAAAGAACGACCATCCACACGTGGAGGAGTTCCAGTTTTCATTCTTCCCGCTTCAAAACCAAGATTAATTAAACATTCAGTCATACCAGTAGCCGCTCTTTCACCAGCTCTACCACCACCGAATTGTTTTTCACCTAAATGAATCAAACCATTTAAAAAAGTACCATTGGTTAAAACGACCTTTTTTGCCTTTACTTCGACACCTATATTCGTTTTAACTCCCGTAACCTTTCCATTTTTCACAACTAATTCAGTTGCCATATCCTGCCAAAAATCCACGTTTGGATTTCTTTCTAACAACAACCTCCACTCTTCTGCAAAACGCATTCTGTCATTTTGCGTACGCGGTGACCACATAGCTGGACCTTTAGATCTATTCAACATTCGGAACTGAATTGCACTTGCATCAGAAACCAAACCTGAACCACCACCTAAAGCATCAATCTCTCTCACAATTTGCCCTTTTGCAACACCTCCCATAGCAGGGTTACAACTCATTTGAGCAATCGTATTCATATTCATAGTAATCAAAAGCACACTCGCACCGATTTTACCAGCGGCATTCGCCGCTTCACAACCTGCGTGACCCGCACCAACTACTACAACATCGTATTCTTTTATCATAACAAATGTTTCACGTGAAACTATTTCAGCATACAAAGGTACGCATCTTCTTTTTCACGCATAAGCTTTTCTTCGGTTTCTGACTTGTCACCATAACCACATAAATGCAAAACACCATGTACAACAACTCTGTTTAACTCTGTTTCACGTGAAACATTCTGAGTAATTGCATTATCCTGCACTCTATCCCAACTGATAAACAAATCACCGGTAATTGCGTTATCCACACAATAATCGAAGGTGATTATATCCGTATAATAATCATGGTCTAAAAACTCTTTATTCTTTTCAAGCAACCAATCGTCACTACCAAAAACCAAGTTCACCTCATCCAAAACTTTACCCTCCGTTTCACAAACTTTAGAAAGCCATGAAACAAAAAATTCCGAATTTAAATTCGGAATTTCAACATCTTCAAAAAATATATTAACCATTATTAAAGTTTAAAACTTAAAATAACGAGTGCACCTTTCTCTTCAAACTCAACTTCATCCGCCAAGCTTTTCATTAAGAACACACCTCTACCATTTTCCTTTTCTAGGTTTTCTGGAGCTGTCGGATCAGGTAGATTATCATAATCAAACCCATCTCCTTCATCCTTTACAGATAATTTAATAAACCCTGTGTCCTCATAAGCTTTTACTACCACCTTACAAGTAGACTTACCTTGATTACCATGTTGAACAGCATTGTTAAATGCTTCTGTTACGGCAATTAATACGTTACCATAACTTTCATCGCGTACATCCATTTCTAAACATACATCATCTACAAAAGCTTCTACTTTCGTTAAATTATCTATCGTTGAATCAACCTCGATTGATTTTACAAATTCTCTTACGTCCGCCATTAATTAACTCTATTAAAGTATTCACTCGCTCTGTCTTTGTAATACCTCTCTAAGGTGGGATTTAAAGACCTTAATAGCTCAAGTTGTTTTTCTTTCAACTTCTTATACTCTAAAAAATCAATAGGGTTACCTTTTTCTGTATTTTTTCCTTCTTCACTTTCTCTTTGTTCATCGAACCCTCTCTCTTTTAGTGCTTTTTCGCTTTCAAACATACGCGTTAAAATATCTTGTTGTCGGTTCACAAGCTCTTGATTCCACTGTTTGTTTATTAACTCTTCTTGTTGCTTTTCTAGTTCTTCTAACAAAGGATTCAATATATCACCTTCACGTTTACCGCCTTTGTTTAACTCGTTCTTCATCTGTTCCAAACGTCTTCTAATTTCACTTTGCTGCGCTGCCATTCGTGCAGCTTGTTGAGCACCCATCGGAATTGGCGAGGAACCTTGCTTATCCCCAGGTTTATTTCCTCCAGGAGACATACCCTTCTTCATGCTCTCTAATTGTTTTTTAAGCATCTCTTTCATACTCTCCATGGAACTATTACCCGAACTACCTTTTCCTTGTCCTCCCGGATTATTACAACTTCCATTACCTCCCTCTTGACTTTGCATTTCTTGCTGCATCTGTTCCAAACTTTCATTAAAAAGCAAGGCCAAATTATTGTAACTCGTCATAACATATTGCTGCTTCACTACCAATGAAGTCAACTTACGTTCATCTATATCCTCCAATAAATTCGCATAATTTCTTTCGATAGCTCTTAACTCTTGATCAATAAACTTTGCAATCTTCGGGTTCCTCACCGCTAAGGCTTCAAGACTATCTTTAACAGGTTCTGCATCATCCATTATTTTTCGTTGTTGTCTACCAACATTGATGTAATCTGGATCTGAACTGTCCAAATTTGCAAACACATCCATGTTCGCCTCTTGGCTTAAACTTAGATTTACCAAAGATTCTAAACACGCTCTTAAAAACTCATAATCTTCTTGGTTTTGCTCTTGCTGACTTTGCATTTGCATCCCATTAATTTTAGCTGCCATTTCTTTCATTTTCTCAGCAGCATTTTTCTGATTCTCTTTCGATTTTGACTCTTTGCTCTTTGACAAATTCTCTTCCGATTCAGAAAACTCTTCCTTAACATCCTCTTTATCCTCATCAAGGTCTTCCATATCAAGAGGACGTTTCAATTCTTCATTTTCCTTTAAAGTCTCTTCATAGTCCTTCATCAATTTATCAAACTCATTTTCTAAAGATTTTTGATCATCTAACTTCTCCTCTGCATTTTTATCTGATTCAGACAACTCTTTCATCTCATCTGCAAGTTCTTCTAAAGACTCTTCTATATCGTTAAGTTTTTCATTGACCTGTAACTGCTTAAGTTGTTCTAAAGCCCTATCCAATTCTTTGTTTAATTCCTCAGCACTTTTTTCAACCTCTTCAGTTACTTCCTTTTGACCATTCTCCTGCTGTCGTTCTAACAATTCCTCTAACTCCTCTAATAAGTCCTTCAATTCATCATCCATCAATTCATTCAACAACTCATCCAACAACTCCTGTTTTTCTAACAGTTCTAATTCCTCTTCTGAAAATTTATCTTTCTTCTCCCATGAATCCTCTAAATCCTTTTTCAGATCTTCTAGCATTTTTTCAAGACTCTGTTGCTGCTTTTTAACATCTTCTAAGCGTTGTTTTTTATTCCAATCACTTGCTTTATTATTAAGTAAATTCTTTTTCAAATCATTTACACTTTTCTGGAAGTCTTCAGCTTTCTTCATAGCTTCTTCCATAGCACTATTCGCTTTATTTAAATCTTCTTGTCTCTCTTTCTTTAATTCTTCTTTTGAAGGAATAGCCAAGGTATACATGGCACTCTTTGTTCTTTTTGAACCATTGACCTTATCATTATCTAACACTTCGAAATAATAACTCACCCGATCTTCTGGCAGAAGACTTAACTGCGAAAAGTTAAAGGACATATCTATGAGTCCTTCGGTTTGACCAATACCCGGTAACACCGTACGTTCCTTTCTCTTTGTTCCTTCTTTACCCTCAACCGTATAAACAAAAGCAACTTCTAAAATCCCTATATCATCCTTTGCGGCTCCATTAAAGCGTACTTTATTGATATCCGTACTGTCAACTTCCCGAACAACACTAAGTGTAGGATAAGCATCCTTAATAACCTCAATTACATAAGAAACCTCTTCTTTATTTTCCAGATCTTGACTCACTAAGGCAAAAGAAATCTGTTCATCGTGCTGTACTTTTGTCGAAAAATTAACACCTTTTTCTTCGAACATCTGAATACTGTCCCCAACTCCAATCTCCAGGCGCTTTGCATTCTTAGTTAACATATCGTACTTCACCACTGTACCTTCAGGCACCAACAAATCAGCTACATTTTCAACCACTTCATTTTTAAGTCCTAAATAGGCAGGATACATTAACTCTGCATTGAACTTTACAAAACTTGCCTTTCCTACTACATCAATTAAATAGCTTTCACTTTCGAAACCATTGGCTGAAAAATAAACGGACATATCCTTGGTTACTTTAGGGAAAGTATATAACCGTTTATCTTTCGTTGACTGTTCCATTAAAAAAACACCTTGATCCGAATGCACAAAAACCTTGTCTGGAAGGGGTTCGTTTTTGGTTGCTTTTAGACGTAGTGATAAATCCACAGCTTCCCCTTGTTCAACCTTTAAAACATCATTTTCTAAAACAAAATCAAAAGGTGCTGGTATCGCGTAATGTGTATTATAATTCACCAAGCGTTCTGTACCCTCTTTATAAAATGAAGGAGCAAAAACTGCTATCGCTAAAACAGTCAGTACAACAGGTAAGACATATTTTAGATATTTTCTATTCTCTCTAATATCTATAGCCGATGCAAAAGGAACTGCACTCAGTTGATTGGATTTTTGTTCGACACTCGCCAACAACAAATCATATTGTTTTTGATCTCTAGAAGCAGCCTCTAACTGAAGGGTGTTTAGCAGTGAATCTTTCACATTTGGGAAAAAATCACCAATTATAATTGAAGCTTGTTCACGGTTGATTCGCTTACCAAAAGAGGTGAGTTTGGCAAGTGGAATAATGAAATAGTAAACGAAGAGATAAAGAATAAAAGCCAATGCACTAAAAAAGAGCACTGCTCGAACAGTAGAATTAAATCTACCGAAATACTCTAAAAGATTCACCAACAAAAAACACGTCAAGGCAAAAGCAGAAAACAAGAGTATCCCTTTCACAAGCTGATTCTTGTAATACTTGCGTATAAACGCATCTATTTGCTCTATTAACCGATCAAATGCTCCCATATATTCCCTTCAATTTAGCTTAACTTACTAAGTTATATTATCTAACGTAGAAAATTGTAACAAGAATGTCCTCCCTTAACAATTTAACAGTTCAGCTAATCCATTATCTTTGCACAAAATTTTAGAAAATGTCTGATAAAGCTGTACGCGTAAGATTTGCCCCTTCTCCAACTGGACCCTTGCACATGGGTGGGGTAAGAACTGCATTATACAATTACTTATTTGCGAAGAAAAACAATGGAACATTTATCCTGCGTTTAGAAGACACGGATCAAACTCGTTTTGTTCCTGGTGCTTTTGAATACATCATGGATGCTTTAGCTTGGTGTGGAATTTCTCCAGACGAAGGTCCTGGTGTTGGTGGTGACTTTGGTCCTTACATTCAATCTGAACGTAAAGCCATGTACCTACCTTACGCAGAACAATTGGTTGCAGAAGGTAAAGCGTACTATGCTTTCGATACTTCTGAAAGTTTAACTGAGATGCGTGAGCGTGCGAAAACAATGAAAATGCCAAACTGGCAATACAATGCTGTTACACGTAACTCTATGCAAAACTCTTTAACGCTTCCAGCTGATGAAGTAGAAAAGAGAATTGCAAACGGAGATCCTTATGTCATCCGTTTCAAAATGCCACGTAATGTAGATGTACGTTTCGAAGATATCGTTCGTGGATGGGTGGTTGTGAATACTAACAACTTAGATGATAAAGTTTTGTTTAAGTCAGACGGTATGCCAACCTACCACTTAGCAAACATTGTAGATGATCACACCATGGAAATCTCACACGTAATTCGTGGAGAAGAATGGTTGCCCTCTGCTCCCTTACACGTTTTATTATATGAAGCGTTTGGATGGGATGCTCCACAATTTGCTCACTTACCATTATTGTTAAGACCTGATGGAAACGGAAAGTTATCTAAACGTGATGGAGATCGTTTAGGATTCCCTGTATTCCCAACGAACTGGACAACTGCAGAAGGAGAATTATACTCTGGATATAGAGAACAAGGTTACTTACCAGAAGCGTTCATTAACATGTTGGCTTTCTTAGGATGGAACCCAGGTACACCGCAAGAGTTGTTTAAACTAGACGAATTAGTTGAGGCCTTCACTTTAGAAAGAGTGGGAAAAGCAGGAGCTAAATTCGATGCTGACAAAACAAAGTGGTACCAACAAC
This sequence comes from Lishizhenia sp., assembly GCF_057456495.1. Classification (NCBI taxonomy): domain Bacteria; kingdom Pseudomonadati; phylum Bacteroidota; class Flavobacteriia; order Flavobacteriales; family Crocinitomicaceae; genus Lishizhenia; species Lishizhenia sp. Next base: position 10,632 of record NZ_JBVCPV010000002.1, read on the forward strand.
AATATTTAAGAGCTACAGACAAAGCTGTATTAGCGAAAGAATTACAAACGCTTTTAGATAAAGAATACGACGCTTCTTTCTTAGAAGAGATCGTAGAAATGATGAAAGAACGTGCTACTTTCTTAAAAGATATGTTGGTAGAAGGAGATTACTTCTTCAATGCACCAACTTCTTACGACGAGAAAACTGTACGTAAAAAATGGAAAGAGCACACTACTCCAATTATGGAAGAGTGGTTAGAGCGATTCAAAAACATCTCAGATTTCAACGCAGAGAATATTGAAAAAGAATTCAAAGCATTCTTAGCTGAGAAAGAATTAGGTATAGGTGCTGTACTTCCTAACTTCCGTCTTGTGTTAACAGGAAAAGGAATGGGACCAAGCATGTTCGAAATTGCTAACTTGTTGGGAAAAGAAGAATGTGTTGCCCGTATGGAAGCAGGTATAAAAAATATTGCAGCTCTTAAAGCTGAAGCGTAAGCATGAAACATACTATAGAAGTAAACGGAATTAAGTTGTATGCCTTTCACGGTTGTTTAACCGAAGAAGGTAAGGTGGGCGGACACTACATTGTAGATGTTTCTGTTACCACAGACTTTTCCGATGCTGCCAAAGAAGATGATTTAAGCAAAACTGTTGATTATGTACAAATCAACAAAATTGTAAAATCTGAAATGGGTATTCGTTCTAAATTAATAGAACAAGTAGGACAGCGCATCGTTGATAAAATGAAAAATGAAATCAATGATCTACATTCCATCAAGGTGAAAATCACTAAGTTGACCCCTCCTATTAACGGAGATGTGAACAATGTGGCGATTATCATCGAAGAGGATGTTTTCCAACAAAACCCTATTGGAGGTTATCGAAAAGACAACTAGTTCAATAAAAATTAAAAATATTGGGCGACAACTAAAGAAATTTTATTATTTTTGTCGCCCGATAATGGTCCTGTGGCCGAGTGGCTAGGCAGAGGTCTGCAAAACCTTGTACGGCGGTTCGAATCCGTTCGGGACCTCAACAGAAACGCTTGATTCTTATAGAATTAAGCGTTTTTTTATGCCCATAACTTTTTGGAGAAACCCCTACCTACACTTGGGAGTCGGGTCAACTTAGATTATCGACCGGAGTCTTGATATAGATTTTTCATTTCACCTACTTTTTGTAATACTGTAAAATAAGTTTCTGAGGGTACTTTTTCTGCGGCACAAAAAAACGGCTCACTTCAAAAAGCTAGCCGCTTATCCCCTTTTTTGTGAATTACAATTCAAGGTTCTATAATTCGAAAAATAGAATCCCTCTACATTCTTAATTCTTACTTCTTAATTTAAGTTTACGTTTTCTTCTTACTAAAACAAAAATCAAAGTTCCCAAAACAACTGCACTACTTACTGCGTAAAAAAAAAGTTGACGATAAAAAGCTTTACGTTTTTCTTCTTCTTCAAAAAGTAATTGCGCCTTACTCTTTGCCCCTGGATTTGGAGCTTCTAATAAATAACCACTTTCCTCCTTCTTTCTATAAGTGAAGCGTTCTAAAACTAAATTACTTGTATCATTTTCTGCAACACCCAATTTTTTCAAAGTAATCGAAACAATCCTGTTCGTATCAGCGTCATAGAGCCTTATTTTATCATGTTCCGCTTTAAAACCAAATCCTACATCACCAATTACATAATCTGCATCAGGATAACGCTTTAAATAAGCCTTTTTGTTCTCTGCAAGTATTAGGAATGCATGCGGCATCAACTTTGTTCCTTGTGGAACTACAAAATGATGTATATCCTCTTTATCTTTTAAAATCCATCCGCTAATATCAATGAGCGTATCTGTTAGATTATAAAGTTCTACAAAATCTTCACTCAAATCTGCCTTAGCTTGGGCTGCATTAATTTCAGAAATTATAATCTGCTTTCTCCATTCAGACTTCGGACGCTTTTCAAAAATGGGTTCAAATACTGTGTTTTCATTTACTGCCACATAAATTTCTGGAGAAACTTCACTTCTCCCCTTCCAGCCTTTGAATACATAATCAAAGCGCGGTGTAGCTTTCACTTTTAGTTTTACCCCTGGAAAATATTTTCCAGAATAGTTTTCTTGGAGTAATAGCGTGTTAAAATCAACACTTCCCGCCTTTTTATCTACGTTCACTTCTACACGAACAGGAGCTTCTAGTGCAAAACGTTCCTGAATATATTGATACAAATACCTCGGACGAGCTTGCGCAAAATCTTTAATATACTGCCAGCTCCTATCATAACGCGATCTGTAAATTCCCCATCTTTTTAAATGAGCATCTATTTCATTCTGTTGTTCTGCTTTGAGTTGATCCGCTAAAGACATGGCTCTCGTAGAATCAAAAGTGGTACTTAACAAATCACAAAACTGATTGATGTACAACATTTTCAAAGAATCGTTCTCCAGTATTTTTCGTATTATCAAAGTTGACCATGCAGGATTTGGCCACTTTTCGGTACTATAGGTTGTGAAATCCTCTACTGTATTTTTAGCTACTTCATGTTTTCCTGTTGTATTTAAACCAAGATCTAAATCAAAGAAAATCCATTTCCATTTTGTTTCTGGTGATGTCGATTTATAGTAGCGAATATTCCCACCTGCATCACCATTAGCGGTATAGGTTTCTAATATGTTATACAAGATATAGTTGTCGATATCTATTTCCTTACTTACAAAGTTTAAAGCTGCAGTATCCGTTAAACTGTTGTTCTGAATATATCTCAAGGTTCTTCTGTAATCATACGGAGAACCATGTTGCCTCTCGTAAATATGACGCATAATAATTACAGAATCTTTGTCGTACCCGTAATGTGCTTTTAAGTAATGTTCGTTAATTTTTTCTCGAATATTATACAATCCCCAATAACGACCGTTAATATACACAGCGCAAGGTCTATACTCTTGGTAATCAATACCTGTTTCCTTTACCAATTGGGTTGCAAAAACATCGCGTGCATGAGCTGCTAACATATCTCCTCCCCCATTTCTCAGGACAAAGTTCTTGTATTTATCAATTTCTAGTTGCGGAAAAATCGGGTACTCAAATTTCTTATTACCATACCTCGATCGAGCATAAATAGCCAATGATTTTTGCGGCATGGACTTGCTGTAACCTCCAAATATCTTTACACCTGCTTTTTGATTAAAACCAATTACGCCATTGGTATCAAAGAATTCAACATTTATTACTTTCTCCCAATCTTTCCAAAAATTAGCACCTATGTAAGGATCTATTGTATCCGCACAACAACCCTTTTCAAAAATTCCTATAGCTGAATCAAAAAAATTAGCAGGATTAGAAACAATACTTATGATAGGAATATCATGTTTAAAGTCTGTGATATAAGAAAGAATGGTGTCGCTTCGTTTTCCTTCTTCATTGTAAATAGCAATAGAAAAACTAGTATTCCCAACTATCTTTTCCACTGAAGATAAACGAGAACTGTAATAAGAAGGCCTTGTTCCATCTGTAGTAAAATAGGCCTTACTCCCTTCAGGTATAGAAAAATTAACTTCTTGTAAGTCAGGATAATTACCAGGGATTGGTTGTGCCTTAAAAGTAGACTGACCAAAACTTACTAGACATAACAACATGCCTAATCCTACACTTAGCGATTTCGTTAACCTTTTCATTCTGAATCAAAAATAGTTTGAAATAGAGCGCAAATAAAAAACGGTTAACAAAAGAATTAACACTTTTATTAACCGTTCTAAGTATTAGGTTTTCATCTTTTCCTTACCTAAATATCGTAATCGTTCTATGAAGATTAATAGGATAACCATTTACATCCTCTGCAATAATGATTAAATGATAAGTTCCTTCCTTTACCACGCTACCATCCATACCTACACCATTCCAAACAAAATTCACATCATTACTTTCAAAAACAACTTGTTGCTGTTGATCTACAATACGAATATTGGCTGATTCTATACCTTCTGATTCAAGGAAGTAGGTATCATTACTACCATCATTTGAAGGAGTAAAGGTATTTGGTACACGGATAAATTTACCGGCAACCTCTACATTTAAGGTTATCGATTCTTCTATCGTTTCATCACCTTTTACTATAATGGCTTTCACAGTTTTCCTTCCTGGTGTTTCAAAGAAGTAATCCGCTTTTTCCTTTAAACTGTAATCATTATTTCCAAAATCCCACTCAATTGCATCGAAATCTCCTCCTTCTATGCTGAAGGTATATATGTTCCTATCAATTTCGTAGTTAATCGAATACGTAGGAATTACTACCGGTTCATCTTCTTCAACTTCATTTTCATCAGTTGTAGGTTGCTCTTTATTTATTAGAGTCTCTCTATTCGAAACTTCTGTATCTTCTTTATTGGATTGAACACTTTCTAAAGGATCTAAGCTCTCTATTTCCTCAGTATTATCAACTTCTTGGATAACTTCATCCTGATCTTTCAATATAGGTTTTTCTTCAATTTCTGCTTCAGTAGTTACTTCTTTTACCGTTTTATCTACTATAACAGAAACACCTTCTTTGATCTCTTCTGTGTCTTGAATATTTTGCTCGTCAGCTTGACTTTGCTCAATTCGTTCTGCTTTTTCCTCTCCTCTATCAGCGATAAAGTAAGTAGCAGTACCTAAGGTAGCAACTGCCGCTACCCCAAGAATAATTTTCCCTCCTAAACCTAAAGCCGACCCTGTACCCGCCGCTGAAGCACTTGCTCCAACTTGACTAGATATAGAAGACCACAATTGCGGATTCACATCCACACTATGTTCTTTAAGTTTTTCGGAAAATACTTCCTTAAATATGTCTTTATCTTTCAATGCCGTTTTCTTCTAATAATTTTCTAATAAATCCCTTCGCTCTCGAATATTGGGATTTTGAAGTGTTCTCAGATACTCCTAATTGCTCTGCTATTTCTTTATGACTATAACCTTCAATGGCAAATAAGTTGAACACTGTTCTATAACCTTCTGGTAAAGTTTGGATGAGTTTCATCAAATCCTCTGCCATTAAGTTTTCAAGAATGAAATCGTTTTGCGGACTCAAATATTCACTTTCTGTGATATCAACATTATTCTGTCTCTTCTTATTCTTTCGAATTTCATCCAACGCAGTGTTCACCACTATTCGTCTTATCCAGCCTTCCAAAGAGCCACGGTTATCAAAGTTCTTGAGGTTACCAAACACCTTAATAAAACCGTTTTGCAAAACATCTTCAGCACTTGCAACATCGCGCATATACCTTAAACTAACTCCCATCATTTTAGGAGCATAGGTATCAAACAATGTCTTTTGCGCCTTAGCGTTACCTGAAACACATTTTTTTACAAGTGTTTCTTCATCCATTCGTTCTATTCATTTACAAAGACAATAATACTAGGAAAAAGGTTGCACAACTTTCCCCTCGATACAATAATTAACATACTTTTGGCTCAGATTGCTAAAAACATGAAGAAAATATTTACAGTATTACTGCTAACTATCACCACCATAAATTTTGCAAAAGCCAATACACCACCTGCTCTTGGATATTGGAAAAGCGAATTAAGTATTAACGATAGTACAGTAATTCCCTTTACACTAATTACAGAAAGAAAAGATAATAATCAACTAAGTATTAAAGTAAAAAATGCTTCAGAAGTTATCTCTTTAAAACCGTTAGAACTATCTAACGACACTTTAATATATGCATTTAAAGACTTTAATAGTAGGTTGTACATCACTGCAAATGATGAAAATAATTTAAAAGGTTATTGGCAAAATTTACACCGTTCAATAGATTATATCCTTCCTTTTAAAGCCACATATATTGGTAAAACCGTAGAAGTTTCTACAGCCAATATTACCTCTATAGAAGGAAAATGGAAAACAGTATTTAATTATACTTCTACTACTCCATATCCTGCTTTAGGTGTTTTTAATCACATGGCGGGTTCTGCTAATGTAGCCGGTACCTTTTTAACAGAAACTGGAGATTATAGGTTTTTAGATGGATTATCAACCGGAGGTAAAGTTCAACTTTCTTGTTTTGATGGAAGTCATGCATTTTTATTTGAAGCTGATTTAGTAAAGGATACTTTATGGGGGACTTTTTACTCTGGAAATCACTGGAAAACAAAGTGGTATGCTGTAAAAGACAATTCTTTTACTTTAGCTGATCCTGATTCTTTAACCTATGTGAATAATGCATTGGATACTTTTGATTTCACCTTTAAAGACTTGGATGGAAATGACTTTACCTACTCTAAGGAAAACTTAGAAGGTAAGGTGGTACTGATTCAAATTATGGGAACCTGGTGCCCGAACTGCTTAGATGAAACGAAATACTACAAAGAATTACAAGCTAAATACAAAGATCAAGGCTTAGAAATCATAGCTGTTTGTTATGAAGCTAGCACAAGTTTTGAGTCACAAACTAAAAGTGTAAAACGCCTCATAGACAACTACGATTTGGATTACACTTTTTTAATTGGTGGAAATGCATCTAAAACTTTAGCTTCAGAGCAATTTTACTTCTTAAATGAAATCATCTCCTTCCCTACTTCAATTTACATCAATAAGCAAGGAGAGATAGTTAAAGTTCATACTGGATTCAATGGTCCTGGAACTGGACAAGTTTATATCGATTACAAAAAGGAAACAGAAGCTTTAATCGAAGAATTATTGGCTGATTAATTCTGGTCTGTTTTCTGCATTTAATAATATCCAAGCCGTGTGGTAAACCAGACGGCTTACTTTTTCAACCTTCTCAAAATCTATTTTATCTACAGTGTCTGTAGCCTGGTGATAGTCCTCGTGAATTCCACTGAAATAAAAAATACTTGGCACATCATACTTCGCAAAATTGTAATGATCTGAACGATAATAAAAACGGTTCGGATCATCTAAACTGTTGTAAGCATAGTCCAATTCAATATTTATATATGTATTGTTCGCTTTTTCATTCGCCAAGTGTAAATCCTCACTCAACATGTTACTACCAATGATATAAACATAATCTGGATCTCCTGCATGCGCTTCATCTACCCTACCTATCATATCAATATTTAAATTGGTAATGGTATTTTCCATAGCATAAATTGGATGTTCTGCGTAATATGCAGATCCTAAAAGTCCCTTCTCCTCACCGGCTACTGGCATGATAAGTAAACTTCTTTTTGGCCCATAGCCATCATCCTTAGCACGCTGAAAGGCCTCTGCTATTTCAAGTAATGCCACAGTACCTGTTCCATCATCATCTGCTCCATTGAAAATTAACCCATCGTGAGTACCTATGTGATCATAGTGCGCAGTAAGTACTAAAACTTCATTTTTTAATATAGAGTCCGACCCTTCTATAAATGCAACAACATTCTCTGTGTTCAGTATTTTAGATGCTGTACTGATGGCGAAAGAAAAGTTTAATTTTTTCAAACGCTTACTAACTTTATTAACATCAACAAAAAGTAAAGGAACTTGTGCTTTATTTTCCTCATTCAATAAAGTCATTTTAGAACTTGTGACATGATGTTCTAAAATTTCGAAGTGCTTGTTGTAGTTATGAACAATACAAGTTACACTCGCTGCACCGTTTTTCTTCAACGCTCTATACTCTGCTATAACTTCAAAACTCGTAAGCGTATCATTGGCGTAATAAATTACATCGGTCCCTTTAATATTCTTTTCTGTGCTTTGCTTTACATCCTTTATTAAGGTGTAATTTCCGGTTCTTTGAATTTTCTCATTCGCAAACAAGTAGAAAAAATCCTCTTGTAAGTGCAATTGTTTTTTGTGAATGCTTAATTCTCCAGAAAATACCGTTTCTAAAACTTGAAAGGGAAATTTATAATCAGGATGGGTAGCTGGTGCTTGAAGTCCATCTTCCTTAAAAGACGCGATAAGATAATCGGCTGCTAATTTTTGACCTTCATAGCCTGTTTCTCTACCCGCAAAAGAATCGGAAGCAATTACATGAAGATGTTCTGATAATTCTTCCTTATTAATATAGTGTGCATAATCTTCGGCTTTACCCTGTGATAAAACCGAAGTGCTTAAGAAAATTATAGGTAGATAGATTAGATTTTTTAACATGCGCAAGCTATTTTATCTACTCTTCTTTGGTGACGACCACCTTCGAATTCAGTTGTTAAAAAAGTTTCTACCATTTCTAAAGCAGCTTCTTCTGTAACAAAACGAGCAGGTAAAGAAATAATATTCGCGTTGTTGTGTTCTCTCGCTAATTGAGCAATTTCATTTTCCCAACATAAAGCACATCTAATTTCTTGATGTTTGTTCGCCGTCATGCTTATTCCATTTCCAGAACCACAGATTAAAATTCCCAAAGTTCCTTCATTAGCAGCTACTTTATCCGCTACCGGGTGTGCATAATCAGGGTAATCAATGCTATCTTCAGAATGACAACCGAAATCTTCAAACTCGTATCCTTTTGCACTAAATACTTCTTTGATTTTCTCTTTTAAAGCGTAACCTGCATGATCACAACCAATTGGAATAACTCTTTTACTCATTTTACTTCTTTTATTTTCTACAAAAATAAGGCTTAATAGGTGTAATTAACAATTTTCCACCTTTCATTGCATCTTTTATACCCTTATTAACATTCATCCATAGTTATTAACAATTGCACAAAAACCACTTTCATAATTCCTTTGTTTTAAAGGAGTTTAAGGAATTGACTTTTGCACAAGAAATGGGAATAAATTGTTAATACTTGTCAAGGAAAAATGAAAAGAAAAGCTAGGATTATTAAAATATAATTCCAAGCCAAAATGAAAATGAAAAAAGCAATAGAGAGTTATTATTTTTTCCGTTTTGTTATTCACATAGTTTTGGAGGGGTGAAATCTGTTTTTAACTAAAAAAGTTTTACATGTTCATCTAAACGCACTAATTGTTAATAACCTAGCTAAACCTTTTAAAATCAACAGAACTAAAACTATTCATTTCGTTAATAACCCTAGACCTAAATGTGTATTACTTAAAAAGCAACTGAAATCTCTTTTTCTTTTACACAGTATTAACACCTTAATAAGTAATAGTAAAACCTTTTTAAAAAATTCTCTTTTCTTTTTTTCTTATTCTTTAGGTTAAATGTGCGAAGCTTGGATTATTGAAAAAAAATCGCTATCTCTAATTTCATCACCTCTTAATATCATGTAAACACCAGTAAACAAAGGACTTTAAGAGTTTTTAAAGTTTTAGTTAAACACTTAAATACTCTCCGTAAAAGTAGTTTTAAGATCTTCCTGAGTAGGTCTTTACTTTTTAGACTTTTAAACACCCTTTTCACACGACCTATATAAAGGAGAAAAAAGAGCTGTAAAAAAACGATGTAAAAACAGAATTCGGTGTGAAATAAAAAGAGATGCGTGAAATGCTTAGATAGCCGTATAAAATTAATGGAATAACGAGGCCTTTTAACACTATTTAATGACATATGTTAAAAACTCTCCAAAACCCTTAAAAACTGTCACTTAAGTACTATTTAGATAAAGTAGATTGAATTGTTTTTCCATCTGAAAAGGTTAACGTATATTTGCAGCCTCAAAATATATGTAAATGAGCGCTTTTTCTAATAGACACATTGGTCCAAATTCAGCAGAGAAAACTGCTATGTTGGAGAAAATAGGTGTTAAATCTGTTGAAGAGTTGGTAGACAAGACAATACCAGCTCATATCCGTTTGAAGGGAGAATTAAATATTGACGCTGCTTTAACTGAGGAGGAGTACTTAGCTCACGCTCAAGAATTGGCTGCGAAAAACGAAGTATTTAAGTCTTTCATCGGTTTAGGATACAACGAAACTATTATTCCTCCAGTAATTCAACGTAACGTTCTAGAGAATCCAGGATGGTATACAGCATACACGCCGTATCAAGCTGAAATTTCTCAAGGTAGATTAGAAGCCTTGTTGAATTTCCAGACGATGGTAATGGAGCTTTCTGGAATGGAGTTGGCCAATGCATCTTTATTAGATGAGTCGACTGCCGTTGCTGAAGCTATGATCATGTTCTACAATGCTAGAAAAAGATCTGATGTAAAAGCAGGTAAGAACAAGTGTTTCGTTTCTGAGTTCTCTTTCCCTCAAACTATCGACGTAGTTAAAGGTAGAGCAGAAAACTTAGGAATTGAATTAGTTATAGGTAACCCAGAAACTTTCGAAGGAGATGATACTTTCTTCGGAGCTTTGGTACAGTACCCAGATGCTTTAGGTAGAGTAAAGAAAAACTTGGAAGGATTTATTTCAAGAATGCACGACAAAAACATCAAAGTTTCTGTAGCTGCTGATTTACTTTCTTTAGTATTGTTAAAATCTCCAGGTTCAATGGGAGCTGATGTTGTTTGTGGTTCAACACAACGTTTCGGTGTTCCTATGGGATACGGTGGACCTCACGCTGCTTACTTTGCAACAAGAGAAGAGTACAAAAGACACGTACCGGGAAGAATCATCGGAGTATCTAAAGATGTTGACGATAATGTAGCATTGCGTATGGCATTGCAAACACGTGAGCAACACATTAAAAGAGATAAGGCTACATCTAACATTTGTACAGCACAGGCTTTATTAGCAGTTATGGCGAGTATGTATGCAGTTTACCACGGACCACAAGGTATGCGTGAGATTGCTACATCTGTTCACAACAAGGCTAAAAAAGTAGCCGAAGGTGCAGTAGCTTTAGGATACGAATTAGGATACGATCAGTACTTCGACACAATTTGGTTGAAAACACCAGTTGGAGTAATGACAAATGATATTAAAAAATTAGCTGAAGCAAACAAATACAACTTCCGTTACATCAGTGGATCTGAAATGACTTTAAGTTTTGGAGAACGTGTAACAGAAGCGGATATCAACGGTGTTTTAGCTGTATTAGCAGCAGCTGTTAAGAAAAATGCAACAGCTACAACTTTAGATGCAACTATCGCTTTAGAAGATGAGTTCATGAGAGCTGACGCTGTGTTTACACACGAGGTTTTCAACAAGTACCACTCAGAGTCTAAAATGATGCGTTACTTGAAGCGTTTAGAGAACAAAGATTTATCATTAGTACACTCTATGATTCCATTAGGATCTTGTACAATGAAATTGAATGCTGCATCTGAATTAATGCCAATTACTTTCCCAGGATTTGCACACATGCACCCATTTGCGCCATTGGAGCAAGCTCAAGGGTACCATGAGATGTTTGAACAGTTAGAGAAAGATTTATGTGAAGCTACAGGTTTTGCAGCAATGTCTTTACAACCTAACTCTGGAGCACAAGGTGAATACGCAGGATTAATGGTGATTAAAGCGTACCACGAAGCAAACGGAGATACAGACAGAAAAGTTTGTTTAATTCCTTCTTCAGCGCATGGTACAAACCCAGCATCAGCAGTAATGGCAGGATTTGAAATCGTTGTTACGAAGTGTGATGAAATGGGTAACATCGACGTAGAAGATTTAAGAGCGAAAGCAGAAGAGCATAAAGATAGATTAGGTGCATTGATGGTAACTTATCCATCTACGCACGGAGTTTACGAAGAGGCAATTCAAGAAGTAACTTCTATCATTCACGAGAATGGTGGACAAGTTTACATGGATGGAGCTAACATGAATGCTCAGGTTGGTTTAACGAATCCAGGTAACATTGGAGCAGACGTTTGTCACTTGAACTTACACAAAACATTTGCAATTCCTCACGGTGGTGGTGGACCAGGAATGGGACCTATCGGAGTAGCAGCTCACTTGGCAGAATTCTTACCAGGATCTGTTATGATGGAAAAAGCAGGTGGTTCTAAAGCAATTAATGCAGTTTCTGCAGCGCCTTACGGATCAGCGTTAATCTTAATGATTTCTTACGCTTACATCAAAATGTTAGGAGCTAAAGGATTGAGACACTCAACGGAGATGGCAATTGTTAATGCGAATTACATCAAAGCAAGATTGAGCGAGCACTACGGTATTCTTTACACAGGTAAAAACAATACAGTAGCACACGAAATGATCTTGGATTGTAGAGAATTTAAACAAAACTCTGGTGTTACAGTAGCAGATATCGCTAAGCGTTTGATCGACTACGGATTCCACTCTCCAACAGTATCTTTCCCAGTAGCAGAAACATTAATGATTGAGCCTACTGAATCAGAAGATAAAGAAGAGTTAGACAGATTCTGTGATGCTTTAATTAGCATTAGAAAAGAGATCAAAGAGATTGAAAATGGTCATGCAGATAGAGAAAATAACTTGTTGAAAAATGCACCGCACACAGCAGATTGTATCATCAACAAAGATTGGAACTATCCTTACTCTCCACAAGAGGCAGCTTACCCAATTGAATACTTGAAAGATTACAAGTTCTGGGTAACAGTAAGAAGAATTGACGATGCATACGGGGATAGAAACTTAATGTGTTCTTGTCCGAGTGTAGAAAGCTACGAAATGGCTTAATACAATCGAAACTATAGATTTTAAAGCTCTTCCTTGTATAGGGAAGAGCTTTTTTTATATTACTGCCACATATGCAAAACACAAAATACATCTGGAACAGGTTTATATTCCCCTTTGTGCTCTTGGGATATTATTTTTATTTCTTTTACTTACTGTATAGTTTAATAAGTAATGTAGAATTCAATTTTACGCCTGTATTTGGGCTGTTACTCTTCTTAATTATACTCTATGTGTTTAGTATGCGTTACGTGGAGAAAAACGCCCTTTATATTAGTCGTAAACAAAAGTCAAGGTTAAACTGGTCTGTTTTATTTCTTCCCCTACTGGTGTTGTATGTTTATCACTCCATAGATCCTATAGCGATACATACGTGGTATATACTCATACTACCTATTCTAGCAGATTTGTTGATCAACAGATTTAAGCACAATGCTAAGGCATAAAAAAACCGCTACTCGAAAAAGCAGCGGTTTTTATACGTGTTGTATATTTTATGTAAACAATACACTTCCTCCGTATTGAGAAGAATCCACTGGATTCACAACCAATACTGGGATTTGTGCATCATTGGTAATCATGTATTGTTCGTAGTTGTTACTGAAAGCTCCGAATATACTGTTCTTGTGTATGTTCATAATAGCAATTAAATCAGCATCTACGTGAATAGCGTGTTTCACAATTTCCTTATCAAAACCAGAAGAAGGTGCTAAAGTTGCTGTAATTTCAATATCTCTTTCACTAAAGAACTTCTTAGCAAACTGAATATTTGCCTGTACTTTGTGCTTTAAGAATTCATCATTCTCATCTGGAGTAATTACGTGAACTCTAGATTTAAAATAACGAGCCATAGAAGCTACAACAGCTAATTTTTGTTTCGTTTCTTTATGTAAATCTAAAGGAACCACAATATCATCGTAACCTGAATCTTTCACAGGTTTTAATTGCGTTACAACAAATGGTACAGATGAGTAAGAAACAACTTTTAAGGCATGAGATCCTGTAATTTTTTGAACTCCTGAAGCACCATGTGTACCCATGAAAATTAATTCAGCGTCGTGTTCTGCAGCAAACTCTCCTATGTCGTCGAAAATATTTCCTACACGCACAGATGGAACAATTTCTACTTCTTCGTCAGAGAATTTTTCTAATTGTTTCGCTAATTCTTTACGTGCATCATCCAAATGCTTTTCTTTAGCTACAACATGTAGCGCATATATTTTTGCTTTCACAAATTTTGCAGTAACAATAGCATTTCTCATGGCGTTATCTGCTAATTCTGTAAAATCGTGAGGAACAATAAATGTTTTATCAGACATATTCTAGTTTTTGGTTTTATAGTCTATTACAAAATTAAACAATCTTTTATTAAGTAAGACTCGTATTTCTATACTTTAATATTAGTAATAATCTCTTAATATTTCAATCTAAATCATAAATAAAGCTTAATATTCTATATACCCTACCTTTCCTTTGATGCTTTAAAATTGTAGCAAATTATTGCTATGTCTATAACCGGAAATTTGTTAAAAGAAACTGCGCGACTCAGTTACGAATTTTTACCCAGAACAATCAGGAATCAGGCGCAAGACTTTACCTTGGAAAAATTACTTCAAAAGGCGAGGAAAACCGAATTCGGTTTACATTACGATTTCGATGCTATCTTAAACCATACTGATTCTACCGGTGAATTTACGCGAAGAGTACCCCTGTTTACCTATGCTGATTTTCACAAAGAGTGGTTACATAAACCCTTAAATGGTGAGAAAAATGTAATATGGCCTGGTAAAATAAATTACTTCGCTTTGTCTTCTGGAACCACAGTAGATACTAGTAAGAAGATACCTGTATCCGATAAGATGATACGTCAGTTTCAACGGACCAGTTTTCAACAATTGGCCGAGCTTTATGAATTTGATTTACACCCTAAATTTTACAACTCTTCTGTTCTCACCGTAGGGGGATCTACCCAATTAGAACGCACAAAAGATTATTTACAAGGCGACTTATCCGGCATACTTCAAAAAAATAAAAGTTTCGTTTTTAAACCTTTTACCAAACCCAACAATGGCATCGCTAAATTGACGGATTGGAATGAAAAAATGGAACAAATAATCGCCAAGGCACCCACTTGGGATATAGGTGTTATTGCTGGTGTTCCAACTTGGGTATTGATGTTGATTAACGGAATTGTAAAAACCTATAAATTAAAAAGTATACATGACATTTGGCCTAATTTTTCACTGTATTTGCACGGTGGGGTTTTTCTCGATGGTTATCGCGAGAAAATTGAAGCACTATGCGGTAAGGAAATCTTCTTCCAAAACACTTTACTAGCCTCTGAAGGTTATTTTGCCTACCAGAAAAATGTTTATCAAAAAGGATTGAATTTATTGCTCAATCATGGTGTATTTTATGAGTTTTTAGAAGAGAAATACTTTTCACTTGTCAATGATCACCGCAGTGTAAAAGATTTACCAACCTTAAATTTGAGTCAGGTAGAAGAAGGTAAAAATTATGGATTGATTATATCTACTTGTTCTGGATTATGGCGTTATCTTATTGGTGATGTTGTGCGTTTTCAAGATCTCAAAGAATTCAGGTTTGATTTGGTGGGAAGAGTATCACAAACATTGAATAGTGCGGGTGAGCACCTTTCTGTAGAGAATTTGAACGATGCTATCAATAGAACAGCAACAAATCTAGGTATGAATATTCAGGAATTCTGTGTATATCCGTCTAAAAATGGGAATAGACACAACTGGTATATAGGTGTAAATGCTAAGGTAGATACACGCCGTTTTGAAGTTGAACTTAACAGTAATTTATGTGCCTTAAATGACGATTATAGAACCTTGCGGAAGTACATGTTGAAAAGTCCAAAAGTAATTGCTCTACCCGTGGAGAAATTCTACGAATTTTTGGAGAGTAGAAATAAATTAGGCGGTCAACATAAATTTGCCCGAGTGATGAATAAAAATCAGGCTTTGGCTTGGGAAGCTTTCTTAACGCGTCTTGATTTATAGTACTTTACAATAGCATTAAAGAAAACGGCAAACACAATTAAAAAGGCACCGAGGTAAAAATACTCACCTACTTTTTCATTTTCATTTAAGAAAAGTGCCGCAATAATCATGGTATAAATAGGTTCCATATTAATACTCAAAGACACGGTAAACGCTCCTAAAAGCTTAGTAGTTTCTACCGAAGCCAAGAAGGCAACAGAAGTACAAATTATACCAAGAAATAATAGCCATGCAACATCTTCCCCATTGATTTTGGCGAGGTTGGATTGTAACTCTTCAAAACCAAAACTTGGCGCGAGTATTAAACAAATAGATAGTAAAATAAACCCACTAAACATTTCGTAAAGTGTTATAGTTGCGGCGGTAGTTTTGTTCACTAAATATCCATTAAACGTAGCAAAACAGGCTGCAAATAATCCAGCTAATAGTCCGAATACTATTCCTAAAACATTGGTTTCTACGGTAGAATCAAAGGTGATGATGAGTATACCAGCAACTACCAACAAGCTTAAAATAAATTCAGAAGCTTGGAATTTTCTTTTCATTACCAACGGTTCTAACCAGGAAACATGCATGGTTGCCGTGGCTGCACACACAATGGCTAAAGAGGCCGTTGAAACTTGTACACTTAAGAAGAAAAACAACCAATGCAAAGCCACCAGAAAACCTACACCTATGGTTTTAATAGCGGTTGCTTTGTCTTTAATCAAAATCTTTTTCTTTAAGATAAGCATGAAGACAAGGAGAGAAAGAAATGCAATTCCCATTCTATACCACACAATTCCAAGTGCATCAAGGTTGATCCATTTTCCTAAAATTGCTGTGTATCCCCATAAGAAGATAACTACGTGAAGTAGAATTTGATATTTAAAGACTTTACTCATGTCGTTTTAAAAATGTAGCGGCAAAGGTCGGTAGAAACTTTTATATTTTTCGTTTTTAGGAAAGGAATTAAACATTCATAAAATGACATTAACTTGTATTGTTAAGGAATGATTTCCCATCATTTTGGCTATTTTAGCCCCATGCAATTTAAGGATGTTGTAGGACACAAAGCATTAAAAGAACACATCATCAATGAGGTGAAGGAAGACAGGGTGAGTCATGCTCAACTCTTCTTTGGTAAAGCGGGGTATGGACCACTACCTATGGTCTTGGCTTTCGTACAATATATGTTTTGTCAGAACCCTACAGCAGATGATAGTTGTGGAATTTGTCCTTCATGTAGAAAAGTAGGGAAATTGGAACACCCAGATTTACACTTTTCTTTTCCTACAGTTCAAACCTTGTCGAAAACCTCGGATGGAATGCTTAAAGAGTGGAGACAACAGGTGATTGAACAACCTTATTTTAATCTCTACAATTGGATAGAACGTATCGACGATAAAAAGCGTAAACCCATTATTGGAGTTTCGGAAAGTGTAGAGATATTGCGTAAACTTACCTTGAAATCTTTTGAAGGAGGTAAAAAAGTAATGGTTATTTGGATGGCCGATGAAATGCATGTTTCTTGCTCCAATAAATTGTTGAAAATCATAGAAGAGCCACCAAAGGATACGGTGTTCTTTTTAATCAGTGAGAGTGTAGAGAACATCTTGCCGACCATAAATTCCCGAACGCAAAATGTTCATATTCCGCGTATAGATGAAGATGATTTGATGCGCTATTTGTTGCAGAACAGATTGACAACCGAGGCGTCTGTGAGTAGTATAGGTTTACGTGCCGAAGGAAACTTAATTGAAGCGGTAGATTTATCTGGAGCTCACGAACAAAAGGATGTAAACAGAGAATACTTTGTTTCGCTCATGCGTGTGTGTTACAAGAAAGATGTAAAGAGCATGTTGGGTTGGGCTGAGGAATTGGCACAGTTGGGTAGAGAAAGGCAAAAGAACTTCTTGAAATACGGACTCTACATGATACGCCAAAGTATGATGAAGAATTATACCGATGATTTACTCATGCGTTGTTCAGATGAAGAAGCAGATTTCTTGGCCAAATTTGCACGCTTTATTACCGGGAATAACGTTATGGACTTCTGCGAATTATTCAACGATGCCCACTACAATGTAGAGCGTAATGCCAATCCCAAAATATTGTTTACCAATATTACTTTTGAGATCATGCGTTATATACATAGGGCATAAAAAAACGGAAGCCTTTCGACTCCCGTTGTTTACTTTACTGCATTCGTTTAATAATAGAGTTGTAAAGTATCAATACCCTTTTCTCCGGTTATTCTTAAAGTATCTTCAATGATGTAAGTACTGTCATTTTTAGTGACTTCTAGTTGAGATAAAAAGGTGCGTTGATTATCTACTCGTGTGGCTGTTAAATGATCGGTGCATCCTTCAAAGTAACCATTTGAAAATTCTGGTATTACATCAAAAGGAAACCAATATGACCAATTGACGTCATTTCCTAATGTTATATCAGAATATCGCCACCTTGCTTTATCGTTATTGTCATAACAGTTCACATTTTTAAAGTGGTGAATCCACTGAATTTTTCTAACCACACAATATTCAAGGGTATTGTTTTGATCTTTGAATATTGCAGAATAAGGAGAGGGTTGCAAAATCAATTCCATGCCTTTTGTAAAACTTTTATCTACCGCAGGGATATATTCGTATTTACCTTTATCTGCTGCATTGAACACATAAGAAGCTTTTCCATCGACATCCGTGTATCCTTCCCATTCTAACTCTGCTTTAGAATCTGCAGGAAGCTTGTAACTTTTCATGCGATAAATTTTCACATGGACTCCTTCGAATTTTTCTTGGGTTACTGGGTTATACAGATGAAAATGAACTTGCGTCTCTTTCTTTGATTTTTTAATGCATCCTGCTCCTATTAAAAGTAGGCTACAGTACAATAATACGTTGCGTACTTGATTTTTCATGATTGTTTATTTTTATGATGTAAACTCCTTTTGGAAGCTTCAGTTCTTGCTTATTTCTATAGAGATTATTTTGTTGAATTAACTGTCCACTTAAATTGTATACAGCGTAATTGTATTCGTGATTAAATTCTTCCAAAATGTTCAAATAAACGCTTCCATTTGAAGGATTGGGGTAAACATTAAACCAGTTTTCTTCCTTATCTTTTTTAGAAAGAATAGATACTGTTGTTGCTTCAGGATTTGAAGATGGACTGGAATGAGTTAAACTTTTAGATTCAAAACATTCTATACCTTCTATTTTGAAAAGAGAATGCGTTCCAGCGAGCACTTCCGTCCCTGGTTTGATGATGATTTCATTTCCAGCTTTAACATCAACGGCTGAATTAGCACTGAAACGAGCGATTTTAAAATCTGTTCTATCCGTTACTTTTTGTCCAAGAAAAACCTTTTTGGGTGCATGAATTTTCGCGTGATAGGTATAATTGGGTCTACAAAAACCGCCATAATTTTCATTTTGAATATAGGCATTTTCATAGTCTACTTCGTTCAAACAAAAGTCCAAGCAAGGATGAATGTAAGAATTAGCAACACGTTCATAAGGTTCGTCATAATCATTATAATCATCTCTTTCAACGCGGTTACAGTACAAGTGTTCTTCATTAATACTAGAAGAAAATACTGCATCAAAAGGAGTTAAATGCATATAGTGGGTGGCAGGTTTTGTTAAATGAGGGTACCCATAAAAATCTGATTTATTATTAGATGCAACATCTGAAAATTTAGTAAACATAAGATTGTTGTTTCCCATATTATAATCTAATCTATAACCAGTACTCACAGGGTCAAAATTGCGAATATCATGTACAAATACGGTTGGAGTAAAGCAGAATTGGGTATATTTCTTTTTTATATCTGCCGATCCAGCAAGGAAAGCATAATCCATCAACATAACAATAGCATCTAAAGGGTTGTCTTTTACAAATACAGTTCCCCCTGGGGCATTATCAATTACTAAACATTCGTTATTGGTATTGAAATCAGTATTTATCGACCAATTTCCATTTAAAATTTCTTCATAAGTAAAAACAGTATTTCCACCTTGAATATTAAATTGACTACGTCTGTATTTACCGAGGTGATTTTTTTCATAGGGTATTAAGCCTTCGGTGAATGGGTAAGGATATTGCTGGTTGGTACCGTTAGCATAGTTTCCTTTATTAGCTCCTTGAGCAATGGATATATTTCTTGTAAAAGAAGGATACCCAGGAATATGGCTATTTTTACTGTGGTTATAATCGTTAAATAATTCCATCATAGATGTGCGCATAAAATGAGGTCCTTGATGCGGAATTTCATTGTTTGCAATATCACCCGTCTCCGTATAATAATAGTGGAGTAATTCTTTGGTTAATGGCGCCTCGAGAATTTGGTTTAATCCATCTATGTGTAATCCTAAATTAGGCCAGTTGGATTCGGTATACATATGTTTAACCATATGTTGGGCGGCCAATGGAATGTTTGCACCTCTATGTTCTCCATCAAAGGATATATATAGTTTGGTTTGGTGATGTTCAGCATTTTCATTGAGGTGTTGATATTCCATTTTTAATAATGCCAAACGTGTGGCAATAGAACCAGCACTGTATCCCATAATCACATTTTCCTCCCTAGAGCCATTTACGTTTTTAACTTGATTGATATATTTTATCAGTTTGATAAGTGCATTCGCATTCATTTCAACGCGTTCATTGGGAGGAAAAAATTTACAGATGATAATATCAAACCCCTGAGCCCTCATGTTTTCTATCATTTCGAAATTATTGAATTGCGTATACAAATCATCGAAAGTTGCAGGCCATTTAGCTTTAAAAAAGTTAAGGTTATTAAATAATTGATTATCTGAGTATGGTCCCCATCCAGCTACTACTATCAAAGGTTTTTCAATGTAGTTTCTTCCACAAGCATATTGAACTTTAAAATGAAGTTCAGTGCTACTTTCAGATCCTTCTATTTTCCCAGATATGTCTGAATAGAAAATTTCGCTTTTTGCAGATAAAGGTTCTGTTTTGTGAATTTTCAATTGAAATGTATTGGAAAAACTCGTGTTATCGTCATAAATGATTTTAATATCTAGTTCATTTAATTCATGCTCAACATAATCGAATAGTTGTATGGTTTCATTTTCGAAAAGGGAAATATTTTCTCCATCTAATGTTAATTCTACACGCTTAATGGACTTATCTTTATTTGTGAAGAATAACTCATTGTTCCAATAGAATCTAACATTTGGATTGATGAGGTGCTTGATAAAAGGTCCAGCGATTTGAATATTCATACGGTAAGCATCATTTTTAGAGAACATAGGATAAGGTTTATCGCTGTTCCATTCTTTAATGAGTGTTTCTTTATCCAGTTTTAGTCGTTGGAAATCCATGTCAAATATCATGATTGGAATATCCATATAAGATTCTGGAGAAACCCTGTAAAATTCCTCATAAATAGGAGTGGTTATTGCTGATTTGTTAAACTCGCGTTGAACATCACAGTTTTCCATGATATGTAACATTTGAGATAATTTATCTCCATTAACCTTATTGGAATTTCCCAGTTCTGTTAGGTAATTGTTCAGGCTAAATTCATCTGACATACTCTTGTAGTCCAAGTTGAGTAGGTAGCCAGAATTAAAGTTGTTTAGGTTAGTGTTGGAGAAGGCATATTCTGCATACTCCTTCGTTGAACCAAAGGTTCTGGTTTCTGTTTGTGCGGCTAGCATCCCGCTAGCACACACAATGATTATGTAGATTAGGTTTTTCATGACTCAATTATTTTAGGTTAGCACAGATTTGTTGAATTATTAAGGTTTGTTGTACCAATAATTCTTGTTGAGTTTTTAACAACTTTTGTTGTTCCTCTAAAGTAGCTTTGAGTTGTTCTTGTTCTTTGTTTTGTGCGATTAAGTACAAGGTTAACTCTTCCACTTTTTCCATGAGAAGTTTATTACTTGTACCCAAGTCTAATCCTTCAGATACTACTGAGTCAGCCGCTGGTATATTGGGTAAGTGACCGTTTTTGTCTATATAACTTTCAAGGCTGTCTAGACTCATTAAACTGTATTCTTTTTCAAATACATAATCAGGCCATGTATCTAAATTTACTCTAATTTCTCGCGCATAAAGTACTCCTTCATTAGAGAGCTTTAGTACTTTTTCGTGGTTATTTTCTACCAGTAATATCGTACTGTTTGCAGTTTTAGATAAACCCGAATTTATATGAAGGTTAGCTTCGGGATTCATTACTTGTATTCCTACCTTAGCGTTTGTAGGACATTGAGAAACGGTAACTATTTTTCCAGGGTAACTTGCCCATGAAGGTGTTCCATTAATGGTGTTCCCAAACTTGTCTTTACAGTTGATTTCTAAATCTCCATTTTGTAATTCATCATCAGGTACAGATTGTGCAATGCTAAAAGAGCTGGTTAATACTACACTTGCAATTGCAATAATTCGAGTTGTTAAATTTAAATTTTTCATCGTGTTAGGTTTTTAGATTTGTAACAAATGTATAACCTTGTTTAAACTCAATCCAAATGAAAACCAGTGATTTACGAGAATCCACAGGGTAAGGATTCTCGCAGGTTACAGCATGTTAAATATGGTATATAACTGTATTTCAGTGTGTTATTTTGACGTGATTAGGAAATAGTTAAATAATGATCAAATTGTAGATATTCAATATTCGAATGGATTGAAGTGAATAATTGAACTATTTCTTATCTGAAATATTTCCTACTTTTAAAAAAAAAAATTGTTCACGACTTATTTTACAGGGTTACAAGTAATCTTCTTCTGTATTACTTTTCTATTTTTCGTTTTAAGTCTTATTACCTATCAGAAAGGGAATAAAACATGGGCGGTTTTCTTTTTGTTTATGGGAGCCTTGAGTATATATACTTGTGCTACTTTGTTAGATCCTTTTTTGAATGTATGGGATGAACGCTTTCATGCCTTGGTGGCCAAGAATTTGATTAACCATCCTTTAAAACCAACGCTTTACGACAGTTTACCCATTACGGCAGATTATTCGGGTTGGGATAAAGCACACATTTGGTTACATAAACAACCCCTGTTTTTATGGCAAATGGCTTTAAGTATGAAGCTTTTTGGAGCAAATGAAGTTGCTTTGCGTTTACCCAGCGCCATAATGTGCGCGTTGTTGGTGCCTATGGCATACAGAATGGGAAAATGCTTGGTGAACGATAGGGTAGGATACATTACTGCACTGCTTTTCTTTTCCTCTTTTTACCTCATAGAATTGGTTTCGGGGAGAGGAATGCTAGAGCACAATGACGTTGCTTTTTTGTTTTATGTAACCGCTAGTTTTTGGGCTTGGATAGAGTTTATTCGTTCAAAAAAGAAGTATTGGATAATAGCGATTGGAGTAGCTGTGGGAGCAGCTATATTGTGTAAATGGCTGGTTGGTTTAAGTGTTTTTATGGGATGGGGTATGTACATACTGCTTAAAGAAAGCAAACAATTTTCGGCGTATTTGTACTTGTTTTCAGCCCTAGTTATTGCCTTAATTATAGCTTTACCCTGGCAGTTTTTAACCTTTGCGTGGTATCCCCAAGAAGCGGCCCACGAAATGGCGTATAACAGCAAACATTTTTTTGAAGTGATAGAAGGTCATGATGGAGAATTCCTATATCACATCTATAGAATGAAAGAGATGTTTATCAACCATGCCTTGTACTTGGTGATTCCCGGATTTTTCTTTTTGTACAGAAAAATGGAGAACAAAGCTTTGTTTTTTGGGTTGCTAACTATATGTCTGGGAGTTGAATTATTTTTTGCTTTTGCCCAAACAAAGATGCCTTCTTTTACGCTGATATTAGCGTTTCCATTTTTCGTGGCAATAGCTAGTTTTTTTAACGGTGTATTAGATGTTGTAGAAAGAATAGTAAATTCCAAAATCATCTTCGTAAGTATATTTTCAGTGGGCTTATCTTTTCTGGTATTTTTTAGGATAGACCTAGATGAATTACAAGCAAAACACACCTTGTGGAAATCGGAGAATGTTTATACCAAATATATGATGGAAAACAGAGCCATCTATTTTGATTTGAGAGATAGCTTAGACGAACAGACGGTCATCTTTAACGTGGGAGGTAGACATTATGTAGAGTGTATGTTTTATACCCAAAACATAGCCTATTCTTTTGTGCCGTCTAAAGAACAATATTTAGAATTGAAAGCAAAGGGCTTAAAGGTAGCGTTGATGTTAACCCCTGGTTTAGAAATACCTACTTACCTGAAAGAGGATCAAAACACTGTGTATATAACGCAAAGATTACAAGGCTTGTATTAAAAGTACAGTAGTATTCAATATCAAATAGGGACAGCAACGGCAGCGCCCGGGACTAAATATTTAGGTATACTTGGTGAAAAATTACGACCAACGGAAGTGATTTTGAACCCTAGTTAACCTTACTATTTAGGGTAGGGACTACAGTGTATGGCCCGGCTATTTGCCTTCTCATTTTATACAGGTAAAGCAGTAGAATTTTTTACTTCTCCTATGGTGAAAATGCTATGTGTACTTCCAATATGTTTAAGCGCGGTGAGTTTGGTGATCATAAAATCGCGGTAAGATTGCATGTCTTTTACATAGATTTTTAAGATGTAATCATAGTCACCCGAAACATGAAAACACTCTACTACTTCCTCTAATTTTTTTACTTCTTTTTCGAAGTAAGTAACGTATTCTTTAGAGTGTTGCGAAAGCCTGACGTGACAAATAACCAAGAAAGGTTTTTCAATTTTGTTTTTATCTACCAAGGCAACATAGTCCTTAATAACACCTTCTTTTTCTAATTTCTTAATACGTTCGTAAACCGCAGTAACGGATAAGTTAAGTAGTGCAGCTAATTGCTTGTTGGTGCGTTTGCTATCTTCTTGGAGTAGGTTGATTAACTTTTTATCTGTAGCGTCTAATTTCATGCTGAAAATTTTTCTATTGACTAGGGGATTATGTTTTAGTTTATTGAAAATAAAACTACAAAATAGTGATTATATAGTTTAATAAACTGTATTAGTGTTGAATGATTGATTATTTATCAGTAAATCACGAACTTTAGTAAAAACTATAAGCATGAAATTTAAACCCGCAAATAACATTCAAGACCTACAATATTTTGGTGAGTTTGGAGGAGTTAACCCTTCAATTTCTGATTCTACAACCTATACTTTTTTATCGGCAAAATCTATGTTCGATACTTTTGAAGGAAACACAGAGGGTTGTTATTTGTATTCGCGACATACTTCGCCAAGTAATTTGTATTTATCTGAAGCTTTGGCGCAGATGGAAGGTACAGAAACAGCTAATGTTGCTTCTACAGGAATGGGAGCCATAACACCGGTTATTTTGCAATTGTGTGGTGCTGGAGATCATATTGTATCGAGTAGAACCATCTATGGTGGGACCTATGCCTTTCTAAAGAATTTTACGCCGCGTTTGGGAATAGAGACTTCTTTTGTGGATATCACAAAGTTAGATGTTGTGGAAGCAGCCATTACGCCGAAAACAAAGATTTTGTATTGTGAAACAGTATCTAATCCCTTGTTGGAAGTAGCGGATGTACCTGCACTTTCTAAATTGGCTAAAAAGCACGGGTTAACACTTATTGTTGACAACACTTTTTCACCTTTGTGTATTTCTCCAGCGCAATTAGGAGCAGATATCGTTGTACACAGTTTAACTAAGTTTATCAACGGAGCTTCTGATACAATGGGAGGAGTAATTTGTGCGAGTAGAGAATTTATTGATGCTACCAAAAGTGTAAACGACGGAGCAAGTATGTTGTTGGGAGCAGCGATGGATAGTCAACAGTCTTCCTCAATTTTAAAGAATTTAAGAACCTTACATATTCGAATGAAGCAACACAGTTATAACGCTGCTTATTTGGCCGAACGTTTTGAAAAAGATGGTTTGAAAACAGTTTACCCAGGTTTGAAATCGCACCCTTCGCATGAAGTATTTACATCTATGATGAATGAAGAGTATGGTTATGGTGGAATGTTAACTGTTGATGCTGGATCTTTGGAAAAAGCGAATGCTTTGATGGAGTTGATGCAAGAACGCAACTTGGGATATTTGGCTGTGAGTTTAGGTTTCTATAAAACCTTATTCTCAGCACCAGGTACTTCTACCTCATCAGAAATACCGGAAGAAGAGCAAAAAGAAATGGGCTTGTCGGATGGAATTATTCGTTTTTCTATCGGTTTAGATAACGATATAGAAAGAACTTATGATATGATGAAGGCATGCATGAAAGACGTTGGAGTACTTTAAATTGAATAGTTGAAATTAAAAATTTCGGAAGGTCTGGCATTGATGCTGGACCTTTTTTATTATGTGCGGTAATGCAAAAACTAACTGACCAATTAAATTTGCGACTATGAAAATAGCCAAACACCTAAGTAGTATACTTTTCTTTGTGATGTTAATCATTTTTGCGGCAAGTAAAATTACCGCACAATTCGATTTCTTATTGATAACCTCTTTAATCGTTTTAACGAGTCTAGTTGCTTACAAAGTATACCAATTGAAGGAAGTATTGAAATAAAAAAAGGAAACGACATTAGTCGTTTCCTAAACAATAAATATTCTAGGTATCGAACTTAAAATCCTTGATAGATTTCTAAGTCAATTTGTCTCTTCCTTGGGTCTACACCAATAATTTGAACTTTTACTTTATCACCAAAATTGTATTCTTTGGTTGTATTTCTACCCACGATGCTAAAAACATCCTGATCGAAGTAAAAATTGTCATCAGGTAAACTTTGTAAACTCACCATTCCTTCACATTGGTTTTCGTCCATTTTCACGAACATTCCAAAATCGGCTAACCCAGAAACAGTTCCTTCGAAAACTTCTCCAACTTTATCTTTCACAAATTTCACCTGGAAGTATTTGTTAGAATCTCTTTCCGCTTCTGTTGCTTTCTTCTCTTGGCGAGAAATACGCTTACAAATATCATCCAATACACCACTGTAAGGGTGCGTTTTACCATTCAATTCATCAAAGAGTATTCTATGTACCATTAAATCGGCGTAACGACGAATAGGAGAAGTGAAGTGGGTATAGTATTCAAACGCTAAACCGTAGTGACCTATGTTTTTAGTTTCGTAGGTTGCTTTCGACATCGATCTTATAGCCATCAACTGAATGAGTCCATATTCATTCTTCAATTTAATATCGCTCAACAAGGCATTGATAGCAGCAGAAATTTCATCTTCATTTGAGAAGTGAATTTCATACCCAAACTTGTCTATAAAAGTTTTGAAGGTTTCAATTTTACCGATATCAGGCTTATCGTGAACCCTGTAAACAAAAGGAACATTTCCAGCCTTATCTTTTTTCTTCCCTACAAATTCTGCCACTTTTTTATTGGCAAGCAGCATGAATTCTTCGATCAGTTTATTGGCATCTTTCGAAACTTTGTAAACAACCTCTATAGGTTCACCGTCTTCATCCAATTTAAATTTCACCTCTTCAGACTCTATGTTCAAGGCGCCATTTTTCAGACGTTTTTTACGGTAGATTTTGGCAATTTTATCCAAGGCAAGGATTTCCTCTTTCATATCTCCTTCAGCACCTTCAATAATTTCTTGCGCTTCTTCGTAGGTAAAACGTCTGTCACTATGAATCACCGTTTTTCCAAACCACTGGTTAAAGATTTTTCCTTTTTCATCCATTTCGAAAATGGCAGAGAAAGTGTATTTATCTTCATTTGGTCGTAAAGAGCACGCTAAGTTAGAAAGCTGTTCCGGAAGCATAGGAATTACTCTATCTACCAAGTAAACAGAGTTACTTCTTTTCAACGCTTCAACGTCCATTGCGCTATCTGGGGTAACATAATGACTCACATCGGCAATGTGAATACCTACCTCAATATTTCCGTTTTCAAGGACTTGGTAAGAAAGTGCATCATCGAAATCTTTTGCATCAAATGGATCTATGGTAAAGGTCGTTACTTTACGCATATCCCTGCGCTTTTTAATCTCTTCAGGATCCAATTCCATACTCACCTTCTCGGCTTGTTGTACGACGGCTTGTGGGAAGCTTGTTTCGAAATCATTGCTGATTAGAATAGCTTTCATTTCCGTGTCGTTGTCTCCAGGTTTCCCCAAAACTTCAACAATTTCTCCGAAGGGATTCTGCATGGCTTTAGGCCAAGAAACTAATTTACAGACTACCTTATCGCCATCCTTAGCTCCATTGAGTCGCTCAGGTGTAACGTAAAGGTCCATGTTTAAACGTTGGTTGTCTGTTGCAACAAAAGCAAATTTAGGATGCATTTCAACCGTCCCCACAAACTGTGTTCGCTTGCGTTCTGTTACTTCTATTACTTTTCCTTCTATACGACGTTTACCGTATTTGATTACCATTACCTTCACTTTATCTCCATGAAGTGCTTGGTTGGTGTTTTCAGGTTGGATAAAAATATCTTTTTCTAGACCTTCAATTATTACGAAACCGGCACCACGTTGTGTGATTTCAATTTCACCTTCGAAATATTCAGTTTTAGCTTCGTTGATACAGAAGTTACCGCGAGAATATTCGTTGAGGATTTCATCATCTTTAAGCTCGTACATGGCTGTTAATACCAGTTTACGAGTAGCACCATCTTTAACTCCTAAAGCGGCACTGATTTGTTTATAATTGAGTTGGGCGTCTGGGTTTTGTTCAAATACCTTACGGATATTCGTTTTTAATCTTTGTTTAAGTTTGTTGGATTTTTTTCCGCCTTTTTTCTTTTTTCTTGACATATATTGTATTGTAAGATAAGCGAATATTAGTGCTTACCTAATGGGTACAAAGGTAAGTAAATTCGCGACGTAGCTCATCGCCATAATTTTAAGAAATGGTTACCGAATAAGCAAAGGGTCATTTGATAAAAATAGTGATAAGAAGCTATTTTTGGAATTAAAAAACCGCTCTGTGGTGAGAGCGGTTTTAATTGAATTATCTGCGTCTTTGAATATTGGTCGGTCGTGTTGTACCTTCACCTCCATTCAGTTCTATTGTTTTGCTTTGTTGCAAGGTAATCACTTGTGTTGCAGAGCTACTTCCTCCTGTATTTGTTGCAATAATTTGAAGGTTTACATTCGCGTTACTAGTGGTCATAGAAACTGTAGCGTTAATTGTTAAAACTCCGTTATTCAATTCAGCTTGGTAGTTAGAATACAATTTTCCATTCATGTATACTTTGACCTGTGAAGCTTTCGTAATGTTCGTCACATTTGCTTGGAACAAAACTCTACCTTCTTTAGAAAGGATAGCTGGCGTTGCATCTGGATTTGTAATGGTTATTACGGGTTTTGCTTCTTGTGGTTTTTCCTTGTAATTCATTTCAAGGTTTAAAGTTGCGCTCCCACTTACATTAACCGCAGACACTACAATTTTATTGATTCCAGCTTTTAAGGTAGTATTGAAACTAATCATTTGTGAAGGAACGTGAAACTTGAAACGCGTATTCACACCATTTATTTTCACCTGAATATCTGAAGCCGCTGTTACATTAGAAGCTTTTACTTTAACCGTATGATTTGCTTGTTCCGTAGCAAATTTTGTAGTTTTTGGATAAACTAAAGTTAAGGTTGGTTTGGCAACTACGGGTTGTGGCATGTAGTTAAAACTGAATGATTTTTGGGCACTTCCACATTCATTCTTGGCCTTTACTATAATTAAGTTTTTACCAATTTTTAAGTTCTGTCTAAAACTAAAAGCACCATTGTTCGGAGAAAAGTTAAATGTTGTAGCTCTTCCATTGAAGATTACCTCTACATCTGCTCTATTTTTCACATCACTAATGTTACCTGAAATTGTAATCATATCATCAGCGATTGTTTTTTGTCTGTCATTTTGAGATGATCTCAAGTTTAATACAGGCTTTTCACAGTCTTCTCTTACTATAGAATAGTTTACATCTATACCTCCGCATTCATTGTTGGCCATTATTTTAATGGTATTATTCCCCATTTGTAAAGGATTAATAGCAATACGCAGTTGTTTGCTCGCAGGATCATAAGTAAAAGGATGGTTTTTACCATTCACCATAACTTTGATCATGTTTGAAGCTTTTACTCCATTTACTTGAGCTATGAAAGCTGTTGTACTATTCTTGGTTTTTATTGTACTTGCTTGTCTGCTTGTGATCGTTGGTTTATCACAAGGTTTTTGTGGCGCTTTGTAAGTGATAGTTACCGCTTCTTTGGTCTGACCACATTCGTTTGCAGCGATAATTTGAACGCTGTTACTTCCTTCCGTCAGGTAAATTTTAGTTTTCAAAACTCCATTAACAAAACTGAAGTTCTTTGGTTTTCCGTTTACTTTGAGTTGAATTTGATTTGCTGCTCCTACATGAGCAATGTTCATTTGTACATTGAAACTGTTTTGATCTGTTCTAATAGCTGTAGTTGCCGGAGCCACTAATCGAATTATAGGTTCATCACATTTCACCACTACTTTTCTGTAAACAATAGCAATGTCTTCTTCAGCACTTCCAGCTGAGTTGGTAGCAATGATTTTGTACATATTGTTACCAGGAACCAAACTATGGTTAAAGACTACTTCCTTGTTCGCTGTATTAAAGCTGTAAAGCGATTGGTTTACGGTTTGACCATTGTGTTTCAAAACAATTTGAGATTTTGTGTCAACATGTAATACTTTTGCTTTCAAGGCATAGTTAGGAGTGTTCACGGTAATATTACTACTCGGTTGTAAGTAATATACCTCTGGTAATTTTTGATCTTCTTCTGGTTGGTAATTGATGTTTACATTATCACTTGCTGTACCAGCCGCATTACTAGCAACAATTTGAACGGTGTATATACCTGCATTGTTAAAGTTGAGCGTGTATGTTAACTCTAAAGTATTGGCATTGTAAGTAAAATTGTTAATTCCATTTCCATTTATTACTAAGTCAATATCATTTTCATTATTGATGTTTTGTACCAGAGCGGTAATCTGATAATTACTCGTACCAACCGTTACATTAGTTGCAGGTTGCGTAATGTGAACCACCGGAGGAGTTGCTACTTGCTGTCTTTTGTAAATAATTGTTGTACTCTCACTATCCTGACCTGCATTGTTACTTGCTAAGATTTGGATGGTATTCGCACCTTCATTTAACCCAGCATTTACACTTACTTGATTGTTAGAAGCAACATAGCTAAAGTTTTGTGTAGCAATACCATTTATTTTTACGGTTATATCCTGACTACCATTAACGTGTTGAACCGTTGCCTGAACTAAGTAATTGTTGTTGTACACTGTAAGCGGACTCTGAACGGGATCTACAATATTTACAATAGGAGCAGCCTGAGTTACTGGTTTTCTGTAGATGATAGTTTGTGAATCATTATCAGAACCTGCGCTATTTGTTGCACTGATTGTAATGATGTTTGCCCCTTCAATTAAGTTAACATTGAAGTTCACTTGATGTGTGTTAGCGTTGTAAGTAAAGTTGTTGAAATTACTTCCATTCACACTAACATTTATAGCATTGGCACTGCTTACATTGTATACTGCAGCAGTAATATATTGTTGTTGCGTGTTTGTAGTAAATGGAGAATAGTTAGGTTGCGTAAACTCTACCGTTGGAGCTTGAACAGTTACTGGTTTTCTGTAAACAATAGTACATTGCTTGCTATCTGTTCCATCTCCATTTGTTGCACTAATTGTAACAATGTTATTCCCTTCCACCAAATTTACATTTGCTGTAAGTGTGTTGTTATTATTGTTGTAACTAAAGTTTTGTGTAGTACTTCCATTTACAGTCATAGTAATTTGGTTTGCACTACTAATGTTTAGAATGTTTGCAACAACGGTGTGGTTACTATTATTGGTAACATATGTTGGGTTCTGAGGATTTGTAATCGCAACTACCGGTGGGGTAGGAGCTGGTTCTCTATAGTTAATAAAAACAATGTCTTGGTCAGTACCAGCACTGTTGCTTCCAATTATTTCAAAAACGTTCTGACCTCCCATCAACACAACATTCGCTGTAAAAATACCGGTGTTAGCATTAAAACTAAAGTTCTGGTTTTGACTACCATTTACTTTAAAAATGATGTTGTTGATGTCGGTAACATTTAAAACATTAGCCACCAAGTTAAAGGTGTTGGCGTTGTGGGTGTACGGACTAATTGAAGGATTTGTAAACTGTACATCTGGTTGTTGAATACTCACTTCTCTTTTGTAGATCAAAAGTGTTTCATCGCTGGCGCTTCCATCTTCGTTTGTAGCTGCAATATGAACTGTATTGGTACCTGAGATTAAGTTTAAGTTGGCACTCAACACACCATTTTGAGTATTGAAATTAAAATTGTTCAATACTTGGTTATTGAAAGTAAAAGTAATGTTTTGCTTACTTGTAACATTCAACACATTCGCATTCAGGCTATACACGTTTTTATACACTGTATGTGGTGTATTATTAGGTCTTGTTATTTCTACAACGGGAGGAGTTTTAACTTCCCTTTCGTAGTTGATAATAATTGTTTCTTGGTCGGCACCTTCTTCATTTGTTCCTTGTAAGGTGAAAGTGTTTTGACCAGGAATTAATGTAACGTTTGCTGTAAATACATCTGTATTTGCATTGTAAGTAAATGTTCTGCTGTTTTGACCATTCTGACTAAACTGAACATTGTCTTTACCCGCTACATATTGAACCTTTGCTTTTAATGTATAGTTCGGGTTTGCAACTTTTGTAGGAGTACTAGAGGGTTGTGTAAAATCTACTATCGGTAAATACACTTTATTTACATCCTCCACCAATTCTTCAGGTTCAGGTTGTGGTTCCTCTTGTACATAATCATCTTCTTCTCTATGTCTGTCTTTAATGTACCATTTTAAATAGAGGTTTGAGTAGTGGTACAAATCATTGTAGTTATCAGCAAAACCAGATTCATCTACAACAGTTCCGTCGTAATAATCTGTTAGCGTAAAGGTTGTTCTGTGTTCGAAACCGAAAGAAATGCGCGGTGCAAAATAGTAACCTATCCCAAAACCTAAACTAGGTGTTGTTCTCCAAACAAAGTTGTTGTAAGTAAGTGTTCCGCTGTTTGCCTCTAAAGGAGTTCTGTAAACTCCCTCTAACTGTTCACCAGCAGCAAAATCGTAAGGCACTTGGTTGAAATCACCGTCATAGGTGTAAATATCACCATAACTTTGGTGCGCTGTAAAACCTATGGCTCCGAAAAGATAAGGATCCCATCCTGTACGTTCTCTAAGTCTATTAAAGTGAAGGGCCAATTCAATATCTCCGGCGTGTTGTTCACTTAAAAAGTTTTGTTGAAAGGCTCCTAAATTATTGTATACATTGTATACAGGGGCATTAGCAGAGATGTTAGTCGTTTGAAAATCATCCACTCCTTCCCAATAACCATAAAGGTATCTTACACCTAAATCGAAAGAAAGAAGTCTTCCTCTGTCCATGTTAAACGATTTCCCAAATACAAAACCTGATCCTAATCTAAGTTTAGTATTAACATCTGTAGTTTGCCAAGTAGCTCCAGCATTTAAGCCAAAGTACCATCTACTATTATAGTCGTAATCTACTTTTTGAGCAGCAGCTGTAAAGAGGGTTAAAATTGCGAGTAGTGTAAAAATTCTTTTCATATCCCTGGTGTTATTTGACAAGGTAAAATCAGTTACTATGCCAAGAAGTGTTAAAGATGTTAATTTTCACAAAACTAGTGACTAGAGGTTAGAAAATGTTATCGCTATTGGGATGTGTATAAAATGGAATCAAGATCGCTGTATTCACTGCAATGTCTCACTTTATTTTTCGTTTATAAACTGTAACTTAGTCGTAATGAAAATAATTAGCAGCATACTCTTTCTTTTTGGAAGCATTGGATTTTTAGGGGCTCAGCAGGCTTATGATGTCTGTGATCAGGCCTTGGAAATTTGTCCAAACTCACCCCTT
Organism: Lishizhenia sp.; assembly: GCF_057456495.1. Classification (NCBI taxonomy): domain Bacteria; kingdom Pseudomonadati; phylum Bacteroidota; class Flavobacteriia; order Flavobacteriales; family Crocinitomicaceae; genus Lishizhenia; species Lishizhenia sp. Next base: position 43,963 of record NZ_JBVCPV010000002.1, read on the forward strand.
AACGTTAACACCATAGGAGCGAGCTCTTGTACATCTTGTGCAGATGATGCAAGCTCTTGCTTTGTAACACAAAATTCTATTTGGTTGAAGTTTACGAGTGATGCAAATGGAGGTGATGCAAGTATAGATTTGAGCAATTTTAATTTTCAAAATGGTGCTGCTTTCCAAGCCGTATTGTTTGAAACAGCTAATGGTTGTGATGCGAATGGATTAACAGTGGTCAGCACATGTGAGTCGAACATAACAACTAACTTTACCTTAAACGCCTTTGGTTTAGGGGCCAATCAAAATTATTTGTTGTTGATTAATGGTAGTGGAGGTGCTGAAGGAAGTTTAGATGTAAATCTTTCAGGAACTGCAGTAGAACCTGATCCAGCTCAATTACAAATAACCTATGAGAATACTATTATTTGTGCAGGAGATGAGGTAAGTATCAATGCGTCAATAAGTGATTGTGATACCAATGAAGTGAATTGGTACATCAACGGAAACTTCATAGAAAGCAATACCCAAGGTGTTTTTACAACTTCCGATTTACAAGATGGCGACGTGGTAACTGCGGATATACATTGTTTTGCACCATGTGATCAAGTTTTTGCAAGCAATGCCATAGCGTTTACGGTAAATGGATATAGCGTTTATGCGGGAGTAGATAGAACCATAGAACTTGGTGAGGATACAAAATTGAATGCCAGTACAAATGCACCAACGTTTACTTGGTTTCCCACGATAGGTATGAAATATCCTGATAATATTCAACCTTTTGTAGAACCTAAACAAACGACAACTTATACCTTAACGGTAACAGATGGAAATTGCACGAGTAGTGATGAAGTAGTGGTTACTGTAGACTCACCACTCGATATAAAAAATACCTTTACGCCGAACAATGATGGGAATAATGACACTTGGGAAATTGAAGGGATAGAAAAATACCCAGATTGTAAGGTGGAAATTTTTAACCGTTGGGGACAAGTTGTATTTCAAAAAACGGGATACAATAAGGAAGAAGAATGGGATGGTATGCACAAGGGGCAGAACTTGCCTGCTGGGGTATACTATTATGTGATATATTTGACCCAAGAAGAAGATGAAAAACCCTTGAAAGGACACATCAACCTAATTAGATAATGAGATACATCTTTTATCTTTTCATATGTTTTAGTAGCTCTCTTTTGTTTGCACAACAATTGGGAAGCTTTAGTATGTGGTCAGAAAATTCTTTTGCGTATAACCCCTCTTTTGCAGGAATAACAAAGAAGTTTGAATTTAAGACAGGATATAAAGAACAGTGGGCTGGTTTTGATGGCGCACCCAATATTGGGTTGCTCACCTTCAATGCCCCTATGGTATTCAAAAGAGGGAATTACCTAAAACCCTATCATGGTGTAGGGCTCAATGTGCAACGTGACCAAGCCGGAGAGTTTACGCACATGATGGTAGGTTTGAACTATGCCTTTCACATCCCTTTAGACAGAACCCAAATGTTGAGTTTTGGAACCAGTTTGGGGCTTCAACAATTAGCTTTTGATCAAATTAATGCAACTACCGTAGATCCAGACCTTACGGTGGGGAGCAATGTTACCAATATCTACTTTCCACGCGTAACGCTAGGAGCACTTTACAACAACAATGACTTTTATTTAGGCTTGAGTGGAGAAGAGATTTTACGCAATAAATGGACGGCACCAGGAACTGAAAGTCGTTTCCGCATGCATTATTCGTTGCAAGGGGGATATAAGTTTGATAACAAATATGGATTTTGTTTTTTACCACGCGCCAAAATAGACTATGTAAGAGGAGCAAATCCGCAAGCCAGTTTAATGTTGATTTTTGATTATTTCGACAAGTTCGCTTTTGGCTTAGGATACAGAACTGAAGATGCTATAACGGGTATGCTACGTCTACGCATAAAAGAAATGTATACGATTGCTTATAGTTATGATTTCACAACGAGTTCATTGCAGAGTAATACCTTCGGAACCCACGAAATTATGTTCTCTTTTAAAGCGGGTAAACTCTACCACGAGTATGATAAAGGAGTTCCAGTATTTGATTAGTGATAATCTTCATAAAACAAAAAAGGAGTCACATCGCTGCAACTCCTTTTTCCTATAATAAAATAATTACTTATCTAATTTCTCCTCCGGCTTCGAAAGCTTTTTCTGGTGAAACAAAGCTCAATTCTCCGGCTTCATTTTCTGCCATCAAAATCATCCCTTGAGATTCAACACCTCTAATTTTACGCGGCGCTAAATTCATCAAAACACTTACTTTTTTACCCACAACTTCTTCTGCGTCATAGTGCTCTGCTATTCCAGAAACAACGGTTCTTTTATCAATACCAGTATCTACCAATAATTTCAATAGTTTATCAGCTTTTGGCACTTTTTCAGCTTCTAAAATAGTTCCGATTCTGATATCCATTTTCGTGAAATCATCAAAAGAAATGTTCTCTTTTTGTGGCGGTAAACTTGGGTTACTTTGTTGCGAAGCTTTTAAAATTTCTTGTTCTGCTTCTACTAAGCTATCTTCTATTTTTTGGAATAAAATACTAGGCTTGTTTGTTACGGATCCCTCTGGTAAAAGATCCATGCTACCTGCTTTGGTCCAATCCATTTTCTCCAAGTTCATGAAGCTTCTTAACTTATCAGCGGTGTCTGGTAAGAAAGGCTCAAATACGATGCTCAAGTTTGCTGTAATTTGCAAGGCAATATTCATGATTGTTTTTACACGCTCAGGATCCGTTTTTGCCAATTTCCAAGGCTCAGTATCTGCTAAATATTTGTTACCGATACGCGCCAAGTTCATGGCTTCTTGTTGGGCTTCTCTAATTTTGTATTTGTACAATAATTCAGCAATACGCGTAGGAATGTTTTCTACAGCTGCAATCACTTCTTTATCGTAAGCGTCTAATTCTCCTCTAACGGGAACTTCTCCTTTGTAGTATTTTTGGTTCAACACCAAAGCACGGTTCACAAAGTTACCCATTACATCGGCCAACTCATTGTTTACTCTTGCTTGGAATTCATTCCATGTAAACTCACTGTCTTTACTTTCAGGAGCAATAGCAGTAAGTGTATATTTCAATTCGTCAATCTTGTCTGGGTGTCTTTCCAAGTACTCGTGTAACCAAACGGCCCAGTTACGAGAAGTTGAAAATTTGTCTCCTTCTAAGTTCAAGAATTCAGAGGCTGGAACGTTATCTGGTAAAATCAATCCACCGTGTTCTTTCAATAAAATTGGGAAAATAATAGCGTGGAATACGATGTTATCTTTTCCGATGAAATGCACTAATTTTCTATCACCTGTCCAGTAATCTTTCCAGTTTTTACCATTGTCAGCCGCCCATTGTTTGGTCGCTGAAATGTAACCGATAGGAGCATCTAGCCAAACGTACAATACTTTTCCATCCGCTCCTTCAACAGGAACAGGAACTCCCCAGTCTAAATCTCTGGTCATTGCACGTGGCTTTAAACCACCATCTATCCAACTCATACACTGCCCAATAACTTGCTTACGCCATTCGCTTGGGTTGTGCTGTTGCTCTCCGTTTAATTTACCTTCTTTGATCCACTCCTTTAACCATTCTTCTGCTTGGTCCATCGGTAAAAACCAGTGAGATGTTTCTCTCAATACTGGAGTTTTTCCACTTAAAGTAGATTTTGGATCTATTAATTCTGTCGGACTCAAAGCCGAACCACATTTCTCACATTGGTCACCGTAAGCACCTTCGTTTTTACAGCTTGGACAAGTTCCGGTAATGTACCTATCGGCTAAGAATTGATTGTATTCTTCGTCGTAATATTGCTCACTTGTCTTTTGAATGAATTTTCCTTCATTATTCAGTTTCTTAAAGAAAGCTTGTGCCGTTTCTTTGTGAATTTCAGTTGATGTTCTGTGGAAAATGTCAAAATTAATATTGAAATCAGAGAATGACTTTGCGATAATACCGTTGTATTTATCTACAATTTCTTGGGGTGTGATCCCTTCTTTTTTTGCTCTTAACGTAATGGCAGCACCGTGTTCATCACTTCCACAAATGAAAGCCACATCATGACCATTTAAACGTAAGAACCTAGAAAAGATATCTCCTGGTAAATAAACACCCGCAACGTGACCTAAATGAAGGGGACCGTTTGCATACGGAAGGGCTGCGGTAATTGTATATTTTGCTTTGCTCATCATCCTAATTTTATGGCAGCAAAGATAATTGTTTTAATTGGATGAACAGGGGAGGACGAAGAAGAGTTTTTACCGGTCAGAATAGTAGTGAAATCAAGGGAAAAATGACGAATATAAATTTTGTAATCAAGCATGAGCTAGAAGTGAACTATCCCTCTATTTTTGTAAGAAAATAAAGTACATGAAAATTTATAACGAAGCCTATTTAACAAGCGTACAAGAGCGCCTGGATAAGCTAGATACAAATACGCAACCTTTATGGGGAAAAATGAACGCACCACAGATGTTGGCGCATTTGAACGCAACGTATACCAACAGTTTTTCTACAGAGCAAAAGAAGAAGGGTTTTTTGATGAATTTCATGTTAAAGAAGTTTGTTAAACCTTTGGTTGTGGGAGATAAACCTTACAAGAAAAACATACGTACTTCTCCGGCATTTTACATCGTTGATGAAAGAGAATTTGAAAAGGAAAAAACGGAGCTTTTGGCGAATATTGAAAAAGTAATTCAAGAAGGAGAAGCGAGTTTTGAAGGGAAAAAGAGTCCAAACTTTGGTCCGTTAACAGCTGCTGAATGGAATACTTTGTTTGACAAACATTTGCAACACCACTTTGAACAATTTGGAATATAAAGTCCTTAAATCTTAAATAAATAGCGGAGGAGACCGAAGAAAACTTTCAAATTCCTTTTCTTTGCAAAAAATTTTATCAGATGCTTAGATTAAAGTTACCTACAGATCCAAGATGGGCTAAACTTGTGGAAACGAACATACAAGAAGTGTTAACTGATCACGCTTGGTGTGAACAAAAAGCGGCGAGTAATGCAATTTCTATTGTTGTTCAAAACTCTGAGTACCCAGATTTGGTAACGGAAATGTTGAAGTTGGCGCAAGAAGAATTGGAGCACTTCGAAATGGTACACGAAAAAATCAAAGCGAGAGGATTTAAACTTGGTTTAGAGCGTAAAGACAGCTACGTAAATGAGTTGTACAAATTCATGATTAGCGGAGGTTCTAGAAATCAACGTTTGATTGACCGTTTACTTTTCTCAGCCATGATAGAAGCGAGAAGCTGTGAACGTTTTAAAGTTTTATCGGATAATATAGATGACGAGGAGTTGGCAGAATTCTATAGAGAATTGATGATTTCAGAAGCTGGACACTATACCTTATTCTTACGCTTGGCCAAAGAGTTAACCGAAGGAACAGACGTTGATCAACGTTGGAAAGAATGGTTAGAATACGAAGCGGATGTGATAAAAAATTACGGAAAAGAAGAAACAATTCACGGATAAGTGAACAATTGATTTGAAGTGTTGTTATCCTTGCATAATTTTGTAGCATGCGAGGAATAACAACACTTTTTTTATGTCTTATAATGGGCATCTTTGCCTTTGGTCAGGAAGGTATTTTAAGAGGTACAGTAACAGATGGTAAAACAGGTGAAGGACTTTTTGGAATAAAAGTGAAAATAGTAGGGGAGGACAAAGGTGCCGTAACCGATTTTGATGGAAAGTACGAAATCACTGGATTGCCCCCAAAAACCTATGCCTTAGAAGCGACAGGAACGGGGTATAAACCCGAGATAAAATATAACATTGTAGTTCGTTCTGGAGGTAACCCAGATGTTGATTTTGTATTGCAAGAAGAAGCAACAGACTTGGAAGGAGTTGAAATTGTTGCCAATCCATTTAAGAAGGATAAAGAAACTCCTCTATCTTCTAATAAATTGAGTCAAGAAGAAATTGCAACCTACCCTGGAGGTAATAACGATATTGCCAAAGTAGTACAATCTTTACCGGGGGTTTCAGGTTCTGTAGGTGGTTTTAGAAATGATGTCATCATACGTGGTGGAGCGCCGAATGAGAATGTGTATTACTTAGACGGAATTGAAATTCCAAACATCAACCACTTCTCTACGCAAGGTTCTGCAGGTGGACCTGTAGGTTTATTGAATGTCTCTTTTTTCGAAGGAGTAACGCTTTCAACTTCGTCTTTTGGCGCACAGTATGATAATGTGCTTTCTGGAGTACTGCAATTTGAACAACGTACAGGAAATGCTCGAGAAATGAAAACCAACTTCAGGCTAAGTAGTAGTGAGGCGGCATTGACGCTAGAAGGACCACTTTTCAAGAAAGATAAAGAAGAAGCCAAAACAACGTATATCGTATCTGCTAGAAGATCATACTTACAATTTTTGTTTCAAGCCCTAGACCTTCCATTTTTGCCAGATTACTGGGATTATCAGTACAAAATCAACCATAAAATCAACAAATACAACGAGTTGAACTTTACCGGTGTAGGATCTTTAGATGATTTTGCCATTAATGTACCCGATGAATTTGATGAGGAGCAGCAAGCCACATTGGAGCAAATTCCAGTCATTAAACAATGGTCAACAACCAGTGGTTTAAGTTGGAAAAAGCGTTTTAAAGATGTGAATGGGTATATGCTTACGGCTGTGAGTACCAATATATTGAACAACAACTTTAAGCGTTATCAAGACAACATCAACCTTACAGGTTTATACTTAAATAATGTATCGCAAGAGCAAGAAACCAAGGCTAGATATTACTACAAACGTTTCTACGAAAAGTGGGAGTTAGCTTTTGGTGGAGTAGTTCAAAATGCTGACTATTCGAATAATACAACCAATACGGTGAGCGGATTTAATTACGAAAACGCTATAAATTTTTGGAAATACGGTGCTTTCGTTCAGGCCTCTACTAAAGTGTTGAAAGATAAATTGAGTATTTCTGGAGGTTTGCGTTTTGATGGAAATGACTTTACTAATAATGGAAATGACATTTACAAAACCTTGAGTCCGAGAGCAGCATTCTCTTATCAATTGGATAAAAAACAACGCTGGAGTTTAAATGCCTCTATCGGACGTTACTTCAAATTACCGAGTTATACCATTTTAGGGTTTACCAACAACCAGGGTAATTTTGCCAACAGAGATGCTGATTACATTCAATCAGACCACCTGGTAGCAGGAGTAGAGTTCTTGTTGAATTCATCTACTAAGTTTACCGTAGAAGGGTTTTATAAAAAGTACAGTAACTATCCAGTTTCTTTAACAGATTCTGTGAGTTTGGCCAATTTAGGAGGAGACTTCTCTGTATTAGGAAACGAACCTGTAACCAGCATAGGATTGGGTAGAACTTACGGTATAGAGTTGTTGGCACAAAAGAAATTCACCAAGCACTTTTATGGAGTAGCTTCGGTTACTTTCTACAAGAGTGAATTCACAAGTTTTGACGAAGACGTGTATTTACCATCGGCGTGGGATAACAAAGTATTGATCAGTTTAACAGGAGGGTATAAATTTGGAAACAACTGGGAGATTAGTGCCAGAACGCGTTTCTTAGGAAAAACACCTTATGCTCCTGTAGATGTAGAAGCAAGTGAACAAACTTACCCTGCATTGGTGAAAGATTACAACCGATTAGGAGAAGAGTTTTTGGCTTCCTTCAACCAAACAGACATACGTATCGATAAGAAATGGAATTTTGAAAAATGGACTTTAGACATCTACTTTGAAGTACAAAATGTATTTGGACAAGCAACGCCATCAGAGCCTTCATACGGATTAGTACAAGATGAAAACGGAGTACCGGTTCAACCTATTGAGTTAAAACAATTTCCTTCTGTAGCCACAGGAACTATACTTCCATCCTTAGGAATTGTTGTAGATTTCTAATCCAATAGAATAGACTATCTTTGTACCAAATAAAAGGGACGGCATCTGTTCGTCCCTTTCAAGTATATATATGACATTCGAATCATTAGGATTAAAAAGTGAATTGTTAGAAGCAGTTCAAGCAAAAGGGTACACGCAGCCTTCACCCATACAAGAAAAGGCAATTCCAGAGATATTAAAAGGGAGAGACATATTAGCCTCAGCCCAAACAGGAACCGGGAAAACGGCAGGATTTACCTTGCCATTATTACATAAATTAAGCGAACAAAAGGTAGACGGAAAAAGAGCCATTCGCGCACTTATTCTTACACCAACGAGAGAATTAGCCAGTCAAGTTTACGATTCTGTAAGAGACTATGGCGCTAATTTAAATTTAAAATCTACCGTAATCTTTGGGGGAGTTAATCAGAACCCACAAGTACGTACCCTTAAACAAGGTGTAGATATTTTGGTAGCAACTCCAGGTAGGTTATTAGACCTCCACAACCAAAAACATATCAAACTTAACAAAGTTGAAGTATTGGTGCTCGATGAGGCCGATCGTATGTTAGACATGGGGTTCTTGCGCGATATAGAGCGCATCATGAAGCTTATGCCGAAGCAACGTCAAAATTTGATGTTTTCTGCAACCTTTAGCAAGGAGATTAAGAAATTAGCAGGAGGGATTTTAAACAATGCGGCGCAAGTAGAAGCTGCTCCAGAAAATACAACAGCTGAACGTGTAGACCAATTGGCCTATAGGGTGGATAAAGCAGAAAAAACAGCCTTGTTAATCAAAATCATTTTTGATGCAGAAATGGAGCAAGTTTTGATTTTTACACGTACAAAATACGGAGCCAATCGTTTATGTCAGAAACTCGATAAAAGAGGAATAAAGGCATCTGCTATACATGGTAACAAGAGTCAAAACCAAAGAACGGCAGCGCTAAAAGATTTTAAAGCAGGTAAAATAAAAGCTCTGGTAGCTACAGATATTGCCGCTAGAGGATTGGATATTCCATTGTTACCGCACGTAATTAATTATGAGTTACCAAATGTTCCAGAAGACTACGTTCACCGTATTGGTAGAACAGGTAGAGCAGGAGCTGCAGGCTTGGCGATTTCTTTGGTAGGAGCTGACGAGTTAGGATACTTAAAGGATATAGAGAAGTTGTTGAAAACACAAATTCCATCTAAAATCGAAGAAGGTTTTGAACCGCAAGATGAACCTACTCCAAAAGCGAAGAATAGTAAGCAAAAACCCAATCGCAATAAAAAGCGTAAGCCAGACCCAAATTCTAAAAAGCAAAGAAGAAAGCAAGTACTCGGTCAGAAAAAATAGAACGACAGTCTTTGTCGCCAAATAATACTAAAGAAGGATATAAACCCAAAGCGTTTGTATCCTCTTTTTTTACCCCTACTTTTGTGCCCGTATGAAAAAAGGAACAATATTTTACTTCTACGACGCCCTTTGTGGATGGTGTTACGGTTTTTCACCGGTAATGATGGAAGTGTATGAGAAATACAAAGACGAATACGATTTCCAGGTAATTTCTGGAGGTATGATGACAGGAGAGAGAGCTGGACCCATTGGAGAAGTAGCACCTTTTATTAAAGACGGTTACAAACAAGTAGAAGAGCGTTCAGGCGTAAAATTCAGCGAAGCCTTTTTAAAAGACATTTTAGAAGAAGGAAGTACAGAATTCACTTCTATTCCAACGGCAGTTGCATTGAGTGTATTTAAACAACACAAGCCCCAAGAGCAAGTAGCCTTTGCTTCACGTTTGCAAAAGGCAATCTACTTTGATGCTATTCAACCTATGGATACGGAGGCTTACGGTAAAATGGCCGAAGAATTTGGATTAAACGGTGAGGAATTCATCGCGCAAATGCAAGACAAGAAGATTGTTGAGCAAAGCTTCGAAGAATTTAGTGTTTGTCAGCAAATAGGTGTAAACGGTTTCCCAACGTTAGCTGTAGACAAAGGAGAAGGAAAACTCTACGCCATCGCCAGAGGTTATGTGCCTTTAGAAATGGTAGAAGAGAACTTGAAGAATTTGTAAAAGTTTTGAAATATAGAATTACTGAAGGGCCCGAAAGGGCCTTTTTTGTGCTTTAATCAATAGGTTTAAACTAGGTTCCCGAGCGGAGTCGAGGGACAAATTTAATATGGGGCTTTAAACAGGCTATCCGCTATAGTCCTTTGTTGCTTTTGTTTTGCGCTATAGCCTAAACCAAGCTTCTAAAGTCGCTTATTATAGGCCAAGCTCCAATACAAAAGCACCGTCAGGCGCTGCCGCTGCTATCCCTAAGCCAAATCAGTTTGGAGAGTGGGTAGGGAGTAT
>NZ_JBVCPV010000003.1:0-40363 GCF_057456495.1 Lishizhenia sp.
CACGTATTCATTCATGGCATTCTTCAACTCCTCTACAACTTCATTTCCATTATAACCTTCAGCGGTATTAGACGACACAACTACCATAGGCACTTGATCTTTTCTTACCACCGCGGTATATGAAATGTTCTCTTTTGGATCTTCGATAACACTTCGAATGGGAATACGTAAAATCTGACCTTTATTATTTCTAAAAATCAATTTCTGGTCCAATAAAGCATCAAGATTATCTCTGTCTTCCTTTTTAAACCTTACTACGATATCATAAGTCTCTTCATCTTTCGTATAGGTTGAGATATCTTGCCCTAACAAGGCTTTACGAATTGCCATACCTACAGCTGTAGTTGAAGAATTTAATTTTCTTACTTTATCTCTATCTACAACAATCGGAATCTCAGGACGTGTAGCATCCACATTCAACTTTAATTTATCTACTCCAGGAACCGCTTTACGATCCAAGAAATTTTTAATCTCAGTAGCGGCAATAATTACATCCTTGTAATTACCTTTTCCGGTTACTTCCATATTAATTGCAGGAGGTAACGGTGGTCCGTCTTTGTTTTTATCTACACTTACTTCTATCTCTGCAGTAAACTGCCCCTTCATTCCCTCTTGGATTTCCTTTAAAATCTTAGAAGTTTCTATCGTATCTCTGTATTGGAATTCAGCAAAACTCACCGTTACTTTTCCTTTGTGAGGAGTAGATCCCATACTAGACATATCATTAGGGTCCGTAGCTCCCTCACCTACCTGCGTAATTACAGATTGAATAAGCTGAGCATCTTTTGGCTTCCCTGCTGTATCAGCATAATAAGGCTGTAACAACTCGTTTACACGCTTTTCAACTTCAACAACAGTTTTGTTCGTTACCTTAATATCTGTTCCAATAGGGTGACTCACATAAACATGCACCATGTTCGGTTGGTTTTCTGGGAAAAACACAACTTTAGGTTGAAAGGCACCCACAAGAGCTATAGAAATAACCAACATCAATATTGTACCGACAATAAAGAAAACAGGGTTTCTTCCTCTCAAAGCAAACTCTAGAAAACGCTTGTACATGCGTTCTAATTTTGGCAAGAATTTGTTCTGGAAAGTTTTTGTTCCCGGTACAAAGACAAACATGTTTACTAAAATAGTAATACCCACCAAGGCTAAAATGTTACCAAAAGCCACAGCTCCTCCAAAGATGGATAGCAGTCCTAAAACAATAAATATAGAAGCTGTTACCAATGATTTCTTAGTATTCGGCTTGTCTTCTTCAACCTTCATATATAAGGCTGTTAACACAGGGTTAATTACCAAGGCAACGAAAAGAGACGAACCTAAAACAATCATTAAGGTAATGGGTAGATATTTCATAAACTCTCCCATCATTCCTGGCCAAATTGCCAAAGGAATAAAAGCTGCCAAGGTTGTTGCAGTTGAAGCAATAATAGGCCAAGCAACCTCACCGACACCATAAATAGCGGCTTTGAAAGGGTCCATTTTTTCTTCGTCTATGAAACGGTAAACGTTCTCTACAACCACAATACCATTATCTACCAACATTCCTAGTGCAAGTACTAGAGAGAAAAGCACCATCACATTTAAGGTAACTCCCATTGCAGAAAGGATGAGGAAAGACATGAACATAGAGAGAGGAATTGCCACCCCTACGAACATAGCATTTCTACCTCCAAGGAAGAACAACAATACAATAACCACTAATAAAATACCGAAGATGATAGAGTTCTCTAGGTTAGAAACCATATCTCTTGTCTTATCAGACTGGTCGTTTGCTATAGAAACTGCGATACTTGGAGAAATTGTTTTATCGGCTTTACAGTCAGCCAAGATTTTTTCAATTTTTTCGGATGCTTCCAATAGGTTTTCACCTGCTTGCTTTTTCACATCCAACATTACCACCGGTACACCAAATTCTCTGGCGTAAGAAGTAGTATCTGCATTTCCAAAATAAACCTCGGCTACATCTTTCAAGTAAACAGGCATCAACTCATCCTGTTTTACGATAATATTAGCCAATTGCTGCGCATTATCAAACTCACCATCAATACGTAAGGTTTTTCTCCATCCATCCATTAAAATTTCACCACCTGAAATTATTTGGTGTTCAGAAGATACTGCTCTTTCAATGTCATCCAAAGTAACGTTTACAGCTTCAGCTTTCAAACGATCCACTTCTATACGCATTTCTTGCTCTTGCACTCCACGAATATCAACTTCGTTTATTTCTGGTAGATCTTCAATCATGTCTTCCAGAATTTCAGCTGTTTCTTTCAACAACACCGGGTTATCTCCACGTAAGTTGATGTTCATAATCGGCATTTGAGCCGGGTCCAATTCAAACACATTGGGTTCTACCGGAAGATCTGGGAAATCTGTCTTAGACCTCGCTTTATCGATGGCATCTTTCACTTTAGTAAGTGCATCTGCCGCTTCCATTTTAAAATCGAACTTGATACTCAAAGTAGTGTAACCATGAATAGAATTCGAATTGATTTCATCCAAATACTTAATGCTGGCCACTTCTTTTTCAATAGCTTCTGCTATTTTCTCTGACATGTATGCTGGAGAAGAACCTGGCTTGGCAATTCCTACATAAATCTCAGGGATCTGTAATTCTGGAAAGTTTTCTTTCGGCATAGAAGTATATGCACCCATTCCCCCAATGATGATAATCATCATAATTAAGAAAACAGTTTTACGGTTGTTTACCGCCCAAGAAGACAATCCAAAAACTTTAAATTTTTTATCGTCCATTTTCCTATATCTTTTCTTTTACCAAGTCTTTTTCTGTAATACCTCTTGCTCCTTTCGCAACTACTATATCACCATCTTTTAATCCTCCAGATAGGATATTTACAGCACATTGACCACGGAAAGAACTGATTACCTCTAAATACACTCTATTCACACTGTAAGTACCGTCACCATTGTCTTGAGCAACAAACAAGAAAGACTCATTTTGTTGAGTTTTCTGAATGGCTTGAGCTGGAACTACCATAGCTGAATCCAATATCATATCTGTAATGTGCAATTCTGCTACCATGTTCGGCAACAACTGTTCATTGTTTTTCAATGAAGATTGAATTCTAAACGTTCTGTTGGTAGGCTCAATGTAATTTGCTTTTGCCGTTACCTCCATATCGAAAGTATCTTTCAATGTAGGAACGTACACTTCGATAGGCGTACCAAGATTTACTGCCGTTAAGTGACCTTCAGAAATATCTGCTGTAATACGTACTTCATCATTATTTACCAGGCGTACCAATGGTGATTGTGGTCCTGCAATTTCCCCTTCTTTTGGGAAAATTCTATCTACCACACCACTAAAAGGAGCTGTTACACTCGCTTGCTTACGCTGTGCGCTTAAAGTTTCTAATTTAGAACGAAGACTGTTTACCTGATTTTCGGCTTGTTTCAATTCAAACTCACTTCCTACTCCTCTCTCCATCAATTGCTTTTGCTTATCCAACATGTATTCTGCAAAAGACAAGGATGTTTTTACTTCGTTGATGGAACTACTTAAAATCTCAGCATCAAGCGTTACTAGGGTTTGACCTTTAGAAACCTTTTGTCCTTCTCTTACTAAAATCTTTTGGATCACCCCTCCTGTTTCGGCATTGATCAAGGCGTCTTTATCTGTTTCAACAGCACCTTGCACAGAAATTTGGTGCACATACTTACCAGTATGCGCCACACCAAACTCCACCAAAGGATATACATAATCCTTCACCGTGTCTAAAGCGGCAATTTTCGTATCTAGTTCTTTGATTTTTTCTTTTAATTCCGCCTTTTCTTCCTTTAGTTTTTCTAAAGATCCCATAGGAGAATTACAAGCAGCAACCGCTACTCCTAATACAGCTACTACTAAAAAATTGAACTTTTTCATTTCTTTATCTTACTTATGTAAATTTCTTATTTAACTAATTTGTGGTAAAGTTTATCTATCTCTAAACGCGCATTCAACACATTCACTAATGCGGAAACGTATTGTGTTTGCGCATTAATAAGTTGACTATATTTTTGAGAAACGATGATACTATTCCCTTCACCTATATCTTTTTTCGCCAAAGCGTTTTCATAGATTGCTTTTGCTAACTGAACATTTTTCTCCTGCAACATCAACATGTTTTTAGCATTGTTGAAATCATTGCGGAGCTTCATCTCTTGAAATTCGAGTTGACGCTTCAATTGGTCGATTTGATTCTCTGCCTTTTTCACCTCAACAATCGCTTGCTTCGTTTTAGCTGAACGCGAACCACTTGAGAAAATGGGTATGGTTAATTGTATTCCCCATACAGTTTGTCCGAAATATTGTTTATCGCTATCAAAGAAGTTAAATTCATTTCTGTAGGCATTATACTGCTGGTTAAAAGAAGCTCCTAATCTTGGTAAGTTAGCAGCCTTCATATTTCTAACATTGTATTCATTCAATGTTTTCTGGCGCTCCAACATTTGTAGGTTTAAGTTATCTTCTATGTTACCCTCTGTTGCCGATAGTGCAAAACTTTGATTCAACAATACACTCAAATCATCTGTTAGACTTATCGCCTGATCAAAAGGAAAAGCCATGGTCATCTTTAACAATTCCATAGACGTTTTCAATTGATTGTTTGCACTTTCCTGACTCGTTTTCGCATTTAACAAAGAGAACTCTAACTGATCCAGGTCTTCTTTTTGCATCAATCCCAAATCGTAGTAGTTCTTTTGTTGATCAAACAAGGTCTGCGTAGCCTCTACAAGAGAATCTACAAACGCTTTATTCTTCTGCGCAATCAAGGCCATTTGATAAGCATTAGTAACATTGTACAAAACTTCTTCTTCAGATACCTCAGCTGCGGCAACAGAAAACTCTTTATACAACCTACTCACTTGCAGCCCTACAATGTAACTTCCGTCAAAAATTAATTGACTAACAGATAGTCCTCCCGAAAGATTGTATTCTGTTCCTGCTCTGAAGGAAACCGTTGTACCAGGTTGACCGATAAAAGCTCCATCTACTACCTGAACAGGTAAGCTCAAAAAATTCTGAAAGCCACCCTGCATATTCACTTGAGGTAATCCGATAGCCCTTGTTTCAACCACTTTTTGGTTGGCTGCTTCAATGTCTAATTGAGCATTTTTAATTGCTTCTGTGTGCTCTAATGCATAGCTCTGTGCTTCGTACAGACTAAAACTCGTTTTTTCTTCTTGAGCCTGTAAGAAACTCGTGATAAACAATAGGGCAACACCTGTTACTCGTTTAATCATTTACTTCTTTTTTTAACTGTTCTTGTAAATATTTCAATCCTTTTTCGTTTGCTAAACCACGTAAGTGGAAAATCAGCATCTCATTAAAGACTTCCTCAAAACTGAATTCAGTGGGAGGAAATGCTTTCGGGTCAAATGCTCTATCAAACCTACCGATAAACAAACGAGGCATAATCTCAAGATTGAGGTCATCCCTGTAAACTCCTTCTTTCATTCCTCTTACCATATTTTCTTTCAATAATTGATGAATGAAAACAATCCTGTGTTCTTCCAATATTTGCCAAGCATCGTTGTGATACTTTTGCATATCGAAAAACACAGAAGGGTGTACTTCTCTAATTTTCTTTAATACGTAAGAGGTAATGGTAAGGAAGGCTGCAATTGCATTTTCAGATTCTTCTTTGGCGGTCAAACAAAACTCGGCGTCTTTTTGTGTTTTTGCAATCACCATTTGACGCACCATATCCTTTTTATCTTTAAAGTAAACATAGAGCGTTTTCTTAGACACACCTAGCTTATTGGCTAAATCATCCATGGTAACACTTTTTATTCCGTAATGCATGAAAACCTTAGAAATCTGATCAATCAATTCTAATTTCTTCTCTTCCATGGTGCAAATGTACACACATAAATTACACTAGAAACTTTTTACACAAAAAAAGTTTCCTTGGCATGCATATTTTCTACCAACGGTAAAATCCAAAGATTAAAGGATGCTAATTAGCCGATTTTTGGCTGAACTTTTTGATTGAGTTGATGGGAGATATTGAAAAAAGCGGTGATTAGTGGATGGGGCATTTCGCGTGTGCTACAGATTTGCGGACAAAACATGGAAGCGACACAAAAATTGTGATTTTTCAAAGAGATGATTTCAGGTTCTTCAAATTGATTGAGCGCCTCAATATCTATTACTTCATCCTTGAGATAATTAATAAGGCTAGGGTAAAGACTATAACGCGATGAACTTAATTCTTGTCGGGTATGGGCAGCATATAATTTTTGAAGTTGAGGAGAAACCGGGTACACTTCAATGGGTTCAAATCTATTTCCATCCACTAGATTTTCTGAAATCAACTTCTCCTTATTTGGATTTAAATTGTAGTTAGCAATGAGTAAATCTATGAAGGGTTTGAAGGCTTCTCCGGTAATCAATACAGGGATTTCTAGTTGAACTACGGTGTGCAAGATATTCGTAACGTAAAATATGGATTCACTATCTCCAGGTGCAAACCAAATTCCATCGTAATCATAAAAAGCATTCTTTTTCATTTCAGAAGCTTCTTTGATTCGTATCCAGTAATAACTCACCTCTAATTCTAGCAAGCGTTCAGAATGCTCAATAGCCATGTTCGTGGCGTGATGTGAATTAAACGTAAAGTTAAAATCACCTATGATTGCTATTTTTAGTTGCCTGCTCATACGTCCAATTTCAATGTAATTTAAAAAAAAAACGACTGATTCGAAAGAAACAGTCGTTTTTAATATAAACTTATCTAAATCTTAACGTTTGAAGACCCCGTCATAAACCGCGTCTTGAATCGTTATACTTGTCTGATTTCCGTTCGCATCGTAGAAATACAATTGGCAAGAAAAGTTTGCCGTAAAGATTAAATAATCTCCTGTTTCATCCGAAACTTGTTCCATTTCAACGATTTCAAAAGTCTCACCAGCACCTCCATCTTCGGAAGTCCATACTTTTCCAGTTTCATCTATATAAACAACCTGAACTCCTTCTTGAGCAAGTGTTACAAAATCGTAGGTTGGACTCTCCTCAAAAAACTCATTGAATTGATTTAAAGCTGGCGTTGAAGTAATTGTTGGATTGAACTCTAACCATCCTAATCCTATACCTACACTTTGTTTAATGCTTTGATCTTCTGATTTAATTTGCGAGTAGTAAACACAGAAAGAACTGTCACTATTCGGAATACCTGGAATAGTATCTACTAATTTTTCTGTCTCACAAAAGTAATCTTCTACGTGCTCTGTAAATTCTACTTCAGCGCCATTAACCAAAGCCTTGAAGTGTGCTCTGTACTCTATTTTATTATCTGGCGCAGGAATAATTTCTGGTTTTGCACAAGAGGTAACCACCAATAATGCAGTTAGTGATAGAATGAGTGATGCGTATTTCATTTTTCTTAGTTTCTATAATTATAGTCTCAATAAAAGTACGGATAAATATAAGAAAGGTTGCTTAACTTGCTACAAAACCATTCACTCAAGCTTCATTACAGCTCAATTCTATGTCTAAGCCTTGGATGGGCATAAATTTTTTCTTGGTAAAATGACTCACTTTTGCTTTCAACTTTTTAAGTTGCTGTTCCATCAAGTTCAAACTCGAAGGCAATAAAATATATCCCAAATTAAAGCCCTTGTACATCACAATAAATTTTGATGGATTATTCTCTACTTCAAGCAAGTCTAAACTTTTCCCCACACTTATATGGTGATAGATATAGATCATCTCCGATCTACTTAAATCTTCTACTTTTGTAATTATTTTCATTATGCGCGTATTTGTTTAATGCTGTGATCAAAACTTAACTCTTCCACACAAACGTCTTCCCAACCGTATTTTTTCATGTCAAGTGTGTACAAAAAGCCATTATCCGTTTCGTAGGCTTGGAAGTTTTCACTCAAAGAAATCTCTACTCCTAGCGTTTGAAATTTGTTAAACATTACATTCAAATCTGAAAGATTCATAAAGAACTTTGTTTCCACCTCTTCCCCATTTTGCAAGATGATAGCGTCTACTGTTGCTTCTTTATCTCCATCTTCAATTAAAATGTAGTTTACTTTTACATGTTGAAATACTGCTCTCATTTTGTGCCGTTTTTAAGTTTATGATACAAATATGCAGGAGTAGGTCGTAACGTATTTACGGACTTAAATTCTCCCACAAATTATTATCTTCGAGCATTCTTAAAAACACAACAATGAAGTACGATAGAATTGACAAAGAACTTTTCATTTCGAATAGAAAAAGATTTACACAACATATGGAAGGAAATGCATTAGCAGCATTCACTTCTAACGATGTTTTCCCTACTGGAGCAGACAGCACATTACCATTTAAGCAATCGGGAGATATTTTCCACTTATCAGGAGTTGATCAAGAAGACAGTATTCTTGTAATTTTCCCTAACGCAAAGACTGAAAAATTTAGAGAAGTATTATTCTTAACTGAAACAAATGAGCACATTGCTGTTTGGGAAGGTGAGAAATTAACAAAGGAAGCTGCTTTTGAAACTTCAGGAATCAAGACAGTTTACTGGCGTCATGAATTTGAAACCATCTTTAAGCAAATGATGGCGGAAGCAGACACTATTTACTTAAATACAAACGAACACGCAAGAGCAAAAACAGAAGTTGAGACGCACGAAAAACGATTCAACAAAAATGTGGTCGCTCAATTCCCAGCTCACCAAGTGAGAAAGAGTGCTCCTATCATGCACAAAATTAGAAGTGTTAAACACCCTATAGAATTAGACCTTATGCAAAAGGCTTGTGACATCACTAAAGCAGGTGTTCACAGAGTTTTAAAAGCATTGAAGCCAGGTGTTATGGAGTACGAATTGGAAGCTGAAATCATGCACGAATTCTTAAGAAATCGTTCGAAAGGTTTTGCTTACACACCAATTATTGCCTCTGGAAAAAGCGCCTGTGTTTTACACTACATTGAAAACAACAAAGAGTGTAAAGACGGTGATTTAATTTTGATGGACTTTGGTGCAGAATACGCCAACTATTGTTCTGATCTTACACGTACTTTCCCAGTAAACGGAAGATTTACAGATAGACAAAAAGATGTTTACAACGCTGTTTTGCGTGTAAAGAAAGCATCAGAGCAATTATTAGTTCCTGGAACTATGCTTGGAGAATACCATCAAGAAGTAGGTAAGTTAATGACTTCAGAATTACTCGGTTTAGGTTTATTAGACCAAACTGACGTTAAAAATGAAAACCCAGATTGGCCAGCATACAAGAAATACTTTATGCACGGTACTTCTCACTTCATTGGTTTAGATACACACGATTTAGGTTTATGGACTGAACCTATCCAAGAAAATATGGTCTTTACTTGTGAGCCAGGAATCTACATCCCTAACGAAAACATTGGAATTCGTTTAGAAGATGATTTAGTAGTGAGAGAAGGTCAAGCACCATTGAACTTAATGGGAGACATTCCTATTGAGATTGAAGAAATTGAATCTATAATGAACGACTAATTATGTTAACACATAAAGGTTTATACTACAGGATAACTGGCAACGGTTATCCTGTTCTTTTGTTGCATGGTTTCTTAGAAGACGAAACCATGTGGAAGGAAATCAGA
Source organism: Lishizhenia sp. (assembly GCF_057456495.1). Lineage (NCBI taxonomy): Bacteria > Pseudomonadati > Bacteroidota > Flavobacteriia > Flavobacteriales > Crocinitomicaceae > Lishizhenia > Lishizhenia sp. The sequence goes on from NZ_JBVCPV010000003.1 coordinate 9,596, forward strand.
CAGAGTTTCGAAGGTTTCCAATTTATAAGCATAGATCTACCGGGTCATGGTAATTCAGCTAATCATCCCTTAAAAGATGAAATGCAATCTATTGCACAACCTGTTGCCGATTTAATACAAAGTTTAGGGTTTACGAACTATGCAGTTGTTGGACATAGTTTAGGAGGCTATATAGGATTAGAGCTTTTAAAAAGCCTTACTCCTCCAAGTTCTATTTGTCTGTTAAACTCACATCCTTTTGAAGACACACCGTTTAGAAAGGAAAATAGGTTGCGCTTGGTAGAACTGCTGAAAACAAAAAAACGCAGCTTTTTACAACAAGCCATTCCAGGTTTGTTTATGTATCCGTCGAATCACGATATTGAAATTCGCAGCTTGATTGATGATGCTGAAAAACTTCCAACAGAAGCCATTCAGCATACAACTTTAGCCATGCGTGCAAGAGAAAATTATGCCACTACCCTAATAGAGGAGGCGAAAAAGACTAAAATCTATTGTATAGATGGGGAAGATGATGTTTTAGTGCAACATCGTGCTTTACAAGATTGGTGCTCTGAAGTTGGTGGAACTTATTTAAGTATTCCTGACACTGCTCATATGCCATTTATAGAAACACCTGATGAACTTTTGGAAAGTTTAGAGCTTGTATTTAAAGACATAAAAAAACGGGAAGATTAATTCCCGTTGTCATTAAATATCCAAATTCGAATAGGGTCTACATGTAATGTTGTAATCATAATTTTAAGTTTTAACAGCGTTTAATGGTGTAGCTAAAAATTGCTAACACTATGCAAATTAAGGAATAAGCACGGTTTAATTTCTGCCAAACTTGTTAGTAGCGGAGTTGATTGATTCAAAAGTGAAGATTTTCATTTAAACGGTAAATCCTTAGTATTAGTGGTGAAAATGAGCCTTTCTAGGAAAAAAAATTATCTTTATTACATAAAATCAAACTATGACAAAACTTAAAGCTTTAATTGTAGACGACGAAGAAATGGCTAGGAAAAACCTCGTAATGTTACTCGAGGAATTTTGTCCAGAAATAGAAGTTTTAGGAGAAGCTGCCAATAAAAAAGAAGCCAAAGAAAAAATTGAAGAACTTAAACCAGATGTACTCTTCTTAGACATAAGAATGCCAAGTGGTTCTGAAGGTTTTGAACTGTTAGAAGAAATTGAAAACAGAGATTTTTTAGTTGTTTTTGTAACCGCCTTTAAAGATTTTGCCATTCGCGCTTTCCAAGCCAATGCAATTCACTATCTGTTAAAACCCATAGATATTGATGATTTAAAAGCTGCCGTTGAAAAGATCATTGATTCTAGTAAGTTGTACAAATCAACTCCTGATGGAATGGACACCTATTACGATACGATTAAAAACTTATCGCATCAAATCCATTCAAGTCAATTCAATAACCGAATTGCAATTAGTCATACCAAAGGACTAAAAATAGTTGAAGACGATACCATCTCTTACTTAGAGGCAAGTGGAAATTGTACCACAATATATTTCACCAATGGGAAAAGGTATTTAGACACGCGAACTTTAAAAATTTACGAAGAGATATTAAATCCTGATAAATTTTACCGTGTACACAAATCCTACATCATTAACTTAAATGAACTTGTAGAATATCTCAATGAAGACGGACATACTGCAGTATTAAAAGATGGAAAACATTTACCGGTAGCCAGAAATAGAGTATCTGCTTTCCTCAAACTATTGAAAGGAAAACATTAATGAAACACCTTTGCTTTCTCTTCTTTCTTTTAGGCTTTTTAGTAAGTGCTTCTGCTCAGAATTACAGTTATATAAAGTATAGCGCTTCAGAAGGACTACCGCAATCTCAAGTTTTTGACATCACCCAAGATAACAACGGTTATTTATGGGTGGCCACTTTTGGTGGTTTAGCCAAGTTTAACGGAACTAAGTTTGAGACTTTCAATACGGAGAATGGACTATTCAATAATAGAAACTCTTTTATTGAGTTCATTGATAACCGTCTTTATGTTGGACACGAAGGAGGAGTGAGTATAGGAGACAACAGAAGCTTTATTCATATAGCACTACCGGATGCGGCCAAAACCACAAAAGTAACGGCTATTCAAAAATTCAAAAATGAAATATTCATTGCAACTAACGGAGGAGGCTTGTACAAACTGGTTGACAATCAATTTGAACGCATAAAACAAAGTCCACAATACATACGAGACCTAACCGTATTTGAAAATCAATTGTATTTAGCAGCAAGAAAAGGACTTTTCTCTGTACAAGAAAACGGAGTTTTGGACACACTTGTTTACGACACTAAAATATCTTTCACTGGTATATCAAAGAGTAAACAAACTTTGTATTTATCAGCTTACAACGGACATATTTATCAATACAAATCATCTCAACTCAAAAGTCTCTACGTTTCAAACACAAAGTTTAGAGGAGTACTTTATAAAAACAACAAACTCTGGTGTTATGCCCTGTCAGGTGTTACCCAAATCAATTTAGCTACAAATAAATCTTTAAGACTTACAGACAAAAACGGATTAGAAACCCCCGACATTAACGCCGTATTTATTGACAGAGAAGACAACCTCTGGTTGGGAAGTAGTGGAAAAGGATTATTGCGCTTTTCTGGAGAAGCATTCACCTATTTCAAAAAAGACGAACGCCTATCCTCTGACCTAGTGCTCTCCATATTAGAAACTCAATCTGGCGAGTATTTTTTCTCAACTTTTGACGCAGAACTTACGCATTGGATCAACGACACAAACACAGCCTTCCTTCATATTGTGGATGGATTTGTATGGTCTTCGGTAGAACGAGAAAATGGCGACATATTTTTCGGGACCAATAAAGGAATCTATTGGCACGATAAATCTGAAGATTTTTGGAAAAGGTATAAAGGAAAAAATAAACTACCGAGTGCTAAAATAACTGCCCTGTTTTTACTTTCGGATAGCAATACCGTATTAGCAGGAGGAAAAGACGGTTTCTCTAGAATTGTTGCAGACAGTGTTTACATAGACTCATCTCTGATTCAAAAAAACCTTAATGTAAAAGGCTTTGCGCAAATAAACGATGACATTTATGTGTTAGGAAAAAAGAGTCTGTATAGAGTGCAAGGTTCACAAGCCAAAGAAATCATTCACCAAGAAGATTATTCATTTACCTCCATTCGAAAGGATGCTGACAACAACCTATGGCTGGGAGCCGAACAGGGTCTATTCCTTGTTCAAGGAGACTCTTTGGTTGAAATAGAACTCGACAATAACAAAGGAGCGAGTTTCACTTTCTTTGTTGAAACCTATAAACACTACATTTACGTAGGAACGAATAACGGACTTTACCGCTACAACATTCACACCCACAGCATCAAACATTACGGTATAAATGAAGGACTGATTGACCTTGAAGCCAACATCAATGCTGTATATATTGATAGTAAAGAACAGCTCTGGTTTGGAACAGCAAGTGGTTTAATGAAATTAGACCTTAATAAGGAAGATGCCATATTTACGAAGGCGAGTCCTTTGGTACAAATAAGTGAGATTAAACTGACAAAAACCGATAAAGACATTAGTACATATTGTGACTCTATTACTCCTTTAGGTTTACCGGTTAACTTACAGCTGCCCTACAAACTAAACGGATTGAATATAAGGCTAGATGGACTTTTCTACTCTAATCCAAAAGGGGTTGAGTTCTCCTACCAATTGGTTTCTGAAGACTCTCTAAAATGGACGCCTTTAGATGAGGCTTCAACCATTACTTTTCCCAACCTAAACTTTGGAGATTATACCCTTTTGATTAAAGCCAAGAGTATCAATGGTCAAGAAAGTGAGATAAAATCTTTCCGCTTTACCATATTGCGTCCTTACTATTTTACAACATGGTTCATCACCAGTATCATTCTATTATTGATACTAATCGTATTGGGCATCTTATACGCTAACAATGTGCGTATTAAAAAGAAGATTGCTCGTAAACAATATGAAGAACAGTTAGAGTCGCGCACGAAACTAGCCAGATTAGAACAACAGTCTCTTAACGCGAGCATGAATCGTCACTTCATATTTAACTCTTTAAATTCAATACAGTATTATATAAATGCTAACGATAAATTAAGTGCGAATAGATTCTTAACTCGTTTTGCCAAACTTATTCGAAAAAACCTGGACAGTTCACATGAAAAGAATGGACTTGTAAAGTTAGCCGATGAAATGGAGCGTTTAAAGTTATATATGGACTTGGAGCGCATGCGTTTTACCAATAAGTTTGATTACAGCATCCACATAGAAGAAAATATAGATCTAGAATCAATAGATGTTCCAGCCATGTTATTACAACCCTTCGTAGAGAACAGTATCATACACGGTGTACTGCCACGTCATGACGACAAGGGACACATACAGGTAAACATTAATAAACGTGAAAACAGTTTTGTTGTAGAAATTTTTGACAATGGAGTTGGAATTGACGTGAGTAAGGTAAATAAAGTAAGCTTTGAAGGAGATCATAATTCTCACGGTATGGAGATCACATCTAAGCGTATAGAAATACTTAAAAAGCTGACAGATAGAAATATTGAATTAACCGGGCCACAGCAAATCAATGAAAACGACGGTTCAATCAAAGGAACTAGCGTTTGGATAAGAATAGAAAACAATAATTTGTCTGTTCGGGATTAACATTGTATATTTGGATTTAGTATTCTTATCAAAGAACTGAATAAATGAAAAAGTATATATTCATACTCGCGCTTTTACTTATGGCTGCTACGGCATGTCAGAAAGAGGTTATTGTTCCTAACGATAGACCTAGTGAAGTTACGATGACTACACGAGGTGCTTCAGATGATGTTGTTACTCCAGGTGCAGCAGATGATGAAGACGACAACATTACAGATCCAGATAATGATGAGGATGAAACAGATGTTGAATCTGAAGAAGATTTAGAAGCTTTAAATTCTAAGAACTAGAATTAACACGATAAAATTATAATCCCAACTTTTCAGTTGGGATTTTTTTTGTCCATACATTTCAATCAATAAAAGCTACCGGTCAAAAGTTTACATTAATACACATGGCTATTTTACTATAAATTAGGGGGTGATCAGATCAACTAGCTTAAAACCTGGCAATCTGAAATGCGTTACAAATCGAATTACCTCAATTAGTTAATATGTCTAAAACTGCATCTAATAGTATACACGAACTTATCAAAAGCCTTTCTAAATCCGAAAAAAGATATTTCAAAATCATATCTAGTCGCCACACTATCGGAGAACAGAACAACTATATTACGCTTTTTGACTACATAGATTCTCAAGACGAATATGATGAAGCGGCTCTTTTTAAGCATTTTAAAGGAGAGACATTTCTGAATAAATTCTCTATTACTAAAAATCGATTGTACGAAGCCATCATGAAGGCGCTTGACGCTTACCACAGCTCTTCGTCTATAGACGCAAGTATTTACAGGTTATTACATGGGGCAGAAATACTCTATAAAAAGAGTTTGTACAAACACTGTAAAAAGCAGTTACTTAGTGCAGAACGCTTAGCCAAAAAACACGATAGATACGGACTTCTTGTTGAAATTAACAACAGGTATAAGAAACTAATTGAAACGGAGGGTTATCATAATATTGACTCGTCTGATCTGAATAAAACGCTGAAAGAAGACAGTGAATACCTCGATAAACTGAACCATTACTCACAGCTATGGAAATTAAAAAGTGAGCTCTTCCTCCTTTTAAATAACAAAGGTAAAGCAAGGTCAATTGAAGAATTACAACGTTATAATTTACTCACCCAGGAGTTAACTAAATCTTCCTCTAAGGAAGCACATTCTTTTGACTCAGATTACCTTACCCATCATATTTATAGCGCGTCTTATTTTGCTTCCAATGATTTAGAAAACTCCTTGATTCACCTCGATAAAATCATTGAGCAATACAAGGATAATCCAAGCAGAATTAAACAAGAACCAAACGTTTATTTCTCTGCGCTTTCGAACATTATATACATTGAAAGTAAGCTGGGGAATTACAAGAAGGCTATTGACTATTTAAAGGAGCTCAAAACCTTCCCGAAGGTTTACAAAATTGATTTAACACGCGATTTAGAAATTAAGCTCTTCAGCAGTGTGAATAGTATAGAGCTCACACTCTTGATTCATCAAGGGAAATTTGAAGAAGCTGTAGGACTTTCTGAAGGCATACAAAAAGGACTTGCTCTGTATGGGAATAAGATATCCCCTCTTCGAAAATCTCACCTTAGCTTTAAACTAGGCGTTGCTTATTTCAGCCTGGAACAATACCATACCGCTTTAGAGTGGATCAATTCCATCTTAAACAATGGAGAATTGGATCAAAAAGAAGACCTCAATGCTTTCGTTCAGATTGTCGATCTAATGATACATTTAGAGCTTAAACATCAAGACTTATTGCCTTATGCGATAAAGAACACTCAACGTTTCTTAAAATCGCGCAATAGAAGCTTTAAATTCGAAACAATCTTCCTGAAATATTTAAATAAGATTGCCAAGAGTACCGATAAATTTCAAGAACACCAACTCTTAGAAAAAGTACTCTTAGAGATCAAAGAAATTAAAAATGATGATTTTGAAAAGAGTGCTTTGGAGTATTTTGATTTTGAAAGTTGGATTATTTCTAAGTTAAAAAACAAACCGATGCCACAAATCAGAAAAGAAGTATACAATAAATTAATTGCATAAAAAAAGGGTGTTATTCAAACACCCCTAAAACTTCTCCTATAGCATTGAGTACTGTAATTTTAGTAAGCTCACTACCCGATATTTTCGTTTTGAAGGAACAATAGTATTCGCAATCATCTTTAAATACTACTTCCGTGCTGCTCTTTTTATGTGGTCCTTCCAAGGTAACACATCTTCCGTCAGCTGCAACTACCAATTGGTTGTCTTTACTTACATAGAAGTCAGCCGTCATTCCTGAAGAGAAATCTCCACCGTTCGCCATTGCTTTGTACTCAAAACTGTAAGTACCTTTGGCCTCTGTTACATCTCCTGCTGCTTCATTTGCACCCAAATCTTGTGTACAAACTTCTCCTTTACATCTATTTACCTTGTTACATTGCACAAATGAAAGTGCTAAAACGGCAGCTACTAATGTGATTTTAAGTGTTTTCATAAGCTTTAAATTCACCTTAAAAATAGAAGGAATCTGCATACCCTTTACCATAATCATAGAATATTTGATAAAACTCCGCATTAGCGGTAGTAATGGCACCCCGCAACCCGATTTAAATCGGGAGAGGAGTATAATGGATGACGCGACCCCGAGATCAACTCGGGGAAATGCCATAAAAAAAGCCCAACATAACTGTCGGGCCTCTCCTTTATTAAGCTTTTTAGAACTAGTCCTTCTTAAAGTGATTCCATCCTTGAGCTTTCAACTCAATAGTGGCTCCTTGCTTATCAATGAAATATGTTCCTGCATTTGCATCCGTCATGTGACCAATAACAGTCATATGTGGGTTTCCTTTAATTTTATCGTAATCTTCTTGAGCGACCGTAAACAACAACTCATAATCTTCTCCACCGTTTAAGGCTGCGGTTGCAGGATCTACATTAAAGTCAATCGCTGTAGTACTTACTTTTCCGTCAATAGGAATTTTCTCATCATACACATTACACCCTACTTTACTCGCCTTACACAAGTGCATAATCTCTGATGCTAAACCATCTGAAATATCTATCATAGAAGTTGGTTTCACCTCTAATTCTTCTAAGAATTTCACAACATCTTTACGCGCCTCAGGCTTCAATTGACGTTCTAATAAGTAATCAAAACCATCTAAATCAGGTTGAATATTAGGGTTCGCCTTGTAAACTTCTTTCTCTCTTTCCAAGACTTGAAGACCCATAAACGCGCCTCCTAAATCTCCACTTACCACCAAAAGATCATTCTCTTTTGCACCGTTTCTGTAGACCACTTTATCTTTGGCTACAGAACCTACAGCTGTGATGCTAATCATCAATCCCGAAAGAGAAGAAGTTGTATCTCCACCTACTAAATCCACGTTATACATTTCACATGCTGTGCGTATACCTGCATAAATTTCTTCCAAAGCTTCAGCAGGAAAGCGATTAGAAACCGCTAAACTCACTGTGATGTGCTCCGGTGTACCATTCATCGCGTAGATATCCGATAAGTTAACCACAACCGATTTATACCCCAAGTGTTTCAAAGGCATGTACATCATGTTAAAATGCACTCCTTCCACTAATGTATCGGTAGAAATAAGGGTATACTCCTTATCGTTTTTCTCCAATACTGCGGCATCGTCTCCCACACCGTAAACAGTTGATGTTTGAGTAGATTTAAAATCCTTCGTCAACTGGTCAATTAAACCAAACTCACCAAGCTTTTCTAACTCTGTTCTTTTTTCTTCACTCATTCTTCTTCTGTTTATATTGCGCTTAATCGTTCAATTTCAATACGGCTAAGAATGCTTCTTGAGGCACTTCAACCTTACCTACCTGACGCATACGTTTCTTACCTTGCTTTTGCTTTTCTAACAACTTACGCTTTCTTGAGATATCTCCCCCGTAACATTTCGCGGTAACATCTTTTCTCAAAGCTTTGATCGTTTCACGCGCAACTACTTTAGCACCAATTGCTGCCTGAATAGGAATCTCGAACTGCTGACGTGGAATTAATTCTTTCAACTTCAAACAGATTTTCTTACCTAAATCGAAAGCATTTGAACGGTGAACCAATGCAGATAAAGCATCCACTTGTTCGTGGTTCAATAAGATATCTAATTTGATCAAATCTGACTCTTTGTACCCAATTGGGAAGTAATCGAAAGAAGCATAACCTCTTGATACAGATTTTAACCTATCGTAGAAATCGAATACAATCTCCGCCAAGGGCATTTCAAATGTAATTTCAACTCTATCTTGTGTTAAGTAAACCTGGTTTTGTAATTCACCACGCTTCTCTATACAAAGGGTCATTACCTGACCAATATATTCTGATTTTGTAATTACCTGAGCTTTGATAAAAGGTTCTTCAATCCTATCCATTGCCGCTGGATCTGGCAATTCAGATGGATTATTTACGATAAACCTTTCCTCCGGGTTTTTCTTCATGTACGAGTAGTAAGATACGTTAGGAACAGTAGTAATTACTGTCATGTTAAACTCTCTTTCTAAACGTTCCTGGATAATTTCCATGTGCAACATTCCTAAGAATCCACAACGGAAACCGAAACCTAATGCTGCCGAAGATTCTGGTTCAAACACCAACGATGAATCATTCAATTGCAACTTCTCCATAGAGTAACGCAATTCTTCAAAATCATCTGTATCTACGGGGTAAATACCGGCGAATACCATGGGCTTCACATCTTCGAATCCTTTGATTGCTTTATCCGTAGGGTTCTCTAGTGAAGTAATAGTATCTCCTACTTTTACTTCATTGGCTGCTTTAATACCTGAAATGATGTAACCTACATCTCCTGTACCTACTTCTTTCTTAGGAGATAAATCCATTTTCAAAACTCCCACCTCATCTGCGATGTAGTTTTTACCTGTATTTACGAATTTAATTCTCTCTCCTTTTTTGATGCTACCATTCATGATACGGTAGTAAGCAATAATCCCTCTAAACGGATTAAATACTGAATCAAAAATCATGGCCTGTAATGGCGCATTAGGATCTCCTTTAGGCGCTTCAATTCTTTCGATAATTGCCTCTAAAATCTTGTCTACCCCTAAACCAGTTTTACCCGATGCAGGAATAACATCATCAGGATCACATCCTATCAATTCAACAATTTGATCTGTAACTTCTTCAGGTTGAGCACCTGGTAAATCCATCTTGTTTAGAATGGGAATGATTTCCAAATCGTGCTCTAAGGCCAAGTAAAGGTTAGAGATCGTTTGTGCCTCAATACCTTGAGATGCATCAACAATCAACAAGGCTCCTTCACATGCTGCGATAGAACGTGAAACCTCGTAAGAGAAATCTACGTGACCTGGAGTGTCTATAAGGTTCAAGACATAATCTTCTCCCTTATAGTTGTAATTCATTTGAATCGCGTGACTTTTGATGGTAATCCCTCTCTCACGCTCTAAATCCATATCATCTAGCGCCTGGTTTGTCATCTCTCTATCAGAGATTGTTCCAGTGGTTTGCAATAACCTATCGGCCAAAGTACTCTTACCGTGGTCAATGTGCGCGATAATACAAAAGTTACGTATATTCTTCATCCTCTATTTTTCAATAATAATGGGGGCGTTAAAATTTTTCCCCTTTAATTCCGGAGGGTGCAAAGCTTTTCAATTCGAATCAACTCCTACTTCCCTCTAAAACAAGCGTACAAAGATAATGAAAAGGGTGGTAAACTTAAATATTTTAAGGAATGAAATTGAGCAAACCACTTAAGTAATACAATTGCTGTACTTTCTTTGAAAATAAAGACTTCTAGACACCTCGAGGTAAAAGGTAATCATCTCCTCTTTTTTGTTGGTTTATTCTTGTGAATTAACTTTTCTTTACTCCAACTTTGTAAACAAAAAAGACCTCCTTAAACAAGGAGGTCTTCTCGGGTTTATTTGTAAAAGGCAACTTAGGATTTAAACAAATTCACAAAAGATTTCGTAGGATCTACATGTACTGCTTTAGGGAACTCAGCATGTAAAACCAACTGATTTTCGTGTCTTTGCTCTAAATCTTTCATTTTCTTTCTATTCAACAACACTACCGTAGAGCGTCCGTGATGATCGTGTTTATCTAAAATTGTAGTGTTATTAAAATCACATTGCCAATGCGTTTCTTTCATCTCTTCTTGGTAGGTAAATTCTAAGGTAGGTACACTGAAATATTCTAAATTATCAATGTTTTCAAAATCAAACACCATACGTATATGACCTGATTCAAAATGCAATTCTTCGTTACTTAGCCCTAAATCTGCCAGTGAAACTTTTTCCGTGGTTGGATTATTAAAATTTATCTTGATTTCTCCTTGGTTGATGTCAACTATTTCCATATCCATTTATTTCTTCGTTTTAATTCAGTACTAAGCAACTTGAATTACAAGAGATTACAAATGATAAATATCATCTTCAAAAATGATAATAGTTTTACCACTGAGGAGCACAACTTATCATCGGTAAACATCTTTAATGTAACTATCCAGCTTCCCCTTCTTTTTCGCTCTTAATAACTTCCTCATCACTTTACCTTTTTTGAGATGGTCTTCATTTTTCTCATACATGGACACACTCTTTTTCACCGCATAGCTAATGATCTTTAACTCATCTGCGTCTTCATGACCAAGGGCATATTCAACGAAAGCACCCATATAGGCAAACATCACTTCAAACTCCTTCATATCCACGAGTTCTGCATGTATAAAAACCGTAACATTTGGGGCTCCGTCCATCCATTTTACAAGAAAGCTCATGCATTCCAGTCTCTTTTCTCCATTCACATTTACAGGGTTATCATATAAATACGATACGCAACGCAGTACAAGATCTTCATACTTTTTATAGTCCTCTGCTACTTCTAGCTTTGGGTTCTCTGGTATACTTAAATTTTGAGCTTTAGATTGAACAGACAACACACTCAATAAGACAATTAGAAGGATGTTTTTCATAGGATTGGATTTAAAATTTAGACTTAATGTAGATATTTTAGATCAAGTATAGAAACAATAAAGGGTGGAACTCAAATTCCACCCTTTAACACTACTACTTATGAAACCTAACTCAACTCTTTTAAGCGTGTTAACGCTGTAAATTATATGCTTTAACTTACACCATGATAACGCAGTATTGAGCGGTTTCTTATTTTTTATTTCTAAACAAATGTTAAATATTTTCTAAATCTGGTTGACGCATGGTTATGAAAGCCTTCAATACCGTTTCGCCCACATCAGGAACCTCGATATGTACAATATAAGTACCCGAGGAAACAGGAATTCCCGCAGCATTGGTTAAGTTCCAATCTGTAAAAGTTAGTGGGTTATCCTTGCGAATTGAACGTACTAACCTACCCGAAGTATTGTAAATTCTGATGTTACATCTTTCCGGTAAATTTGTAAACTTCACACGCTTATCCAATTTATCAGCCTCATATTTTGAAAAGGCATAATACGGATTAGGCACTACATTTATTTGATCCAACACATTTGCCAATGCTGTTGTATTGTTCACTTCTGTTATAAAGTTACGTGTACTAAACCCGTAAAGAGGCAAACTGTTATTATCTCCGGTAGCTGTGTACTCTTCGTATTTTCTATTCACACGTAAACGCATGGTTGCTTCACTTTCCAACAAGGTATGTCCTTCATTCAATAAAGGATACATCACCCACATGATACTTCTATAGAAATTGGTAACCTTTGAACCTGAAGTATTACTGTAGTTCATATTTTCTTCAAAGGCAGACATATCTCCCGTATAATAACTTGCTCCATTGTTATACATGTCCGCAGAAAATACAAATACAGGATGCATCCCCCCTAATTTTGGAACTCCTAAATTCGTATATGTGGTACTTGTAGGGTTCCATAGCATGTCATTACCATTTTCACCTGCAAGGAAAGAATTCTCTCCAAAGGCCATGTTGAGTCGCTTACCTGTTTCTATTTCGATGGCATAACCAGGGAAATAACTAAATCCAGTAGACCCTGCAATTTCATTTCCATTCTCATCCAATGATGGACTATTTCTCAAGGCAAACGGCTGTCCTTGATTTTGATTCAAGCCTTGATCTCTACCCGTTTCAATAACTGGACATTTCGTCCACAAACTTTTATCGTCTGTAAAAATGATATCAACACTTTTTGTTCTCCCCACCTGCGTTGAGGCAAGTGCTCCAGAAATCGAATAATTCCCCACATCTCCAATAGGCATACCTTCAGCTTCTGATCCAACTAAACCGAAAGGAGCAACGATACCATCTAATAAATTCGTGTATGTTTTTTCCGGATCTATTCCTATGGCATCTGCGTAATTACATGGGTTGTTAATTCCTGCATTCGGGTTACAATCTGCAGCTGTTGGGGCATAAGTACCCGATCTTATCCAATTGTTTGGAGAGTAGCTGTCATTATCTTGTAATCCGATCAACCAATTCTTACTTGAATCTTTAAACGTTAAAGTGGCCTCTAACGGAGCTGTATATTTCACTTGTGCTGTGGCAAAAACATATGCAGTTTGCTCAAGACTAACAGACAGTCCCCATTCTGGCAACAATTGTTCGTTATAGACATCTATGCTTTTATTAGAAGAGATAGAGTCACCCGAATTTGTTTCAATAATCGTCCAATTACTTTGGTCTAAATCCCCGTTTTCATCTTCGTGGAAATACATCACAAAATCTCCTTCCTTAATATTTAAAGGATCAACTACTTTCACAGCCACAGGACCTCCATTACTTGCATAAGTTATTTTATCAACCTTGTTCTTTTTGAGAATTTCAGTTTTAGTTTCTGCACTTAGATCTAGCACACGACCACCATTCCCCATACCATCAATACGCGTAATTGGCAATTCAAATCCATATCCAACATTGGCAATAGTACCTCCCGCTTCTGGTGTAGGCAAGTGCGGTATACCTTCTACCACTCGCACCTCACCTATCGCTGATTTTCGAGACGCTATATAGGGTTTTTGTTGACCGTCTAAAGCGCTCGCATCATTTGGAGTATAAGTCTTGTAATTGTTATATGCATAAGCTATTGCCATATAGTAATAACGCTTAAAATTCACTAAAGACTTTGAAGCCCCAGCAGCAAACATATCTTCCTTTACGCTAAAACTGTGTCTAATTCCTTCATCAGCACCAACCACTTTCTCTGTCGGTACAGCTGCTAATAAATCATTGTCAAATTCAAAATTCACCAAACGTGAAACAGAATCTTTAATATCACATTGGAACACCAAACGTGCTTTATCTATATCTCCTAAGTCAGAAACGGAAACATCTTTCCCTGATAATTGATACACTTGATACCCTTGGAAACGGTAAACTTTATCCAAGGAATCAGCTCCTGCAATAAATGGATCTACCTCTCTATATCCCTCGTTGAAGTTGTTGGAATTAGTAGGGTTTTCTAATGTGAAGGCTAATTCATTCTCTAACTCTTGCACACTCATATCTGGGGCGTGTGGACCTTCAATTACCTTGAAACAGTTTTCAAATAATGCTTGTGCTTTGTCATCTGCCTTTTGCAAACTTACCACAGAAGCGAAAGGATCTGCCTGACCACTTCTCGCCCAAACAACTCCCATTGTAATGTTATTTACCGCTCCAGGCTTAAGCACGAAAGGTCCGGCACTTTGTGCAAATCGTCTATCATACGGCGGGTTACCGGCAGTTTGTTCTGTCCATTCTGGCTGTGGGTTACCACCAGTTCCCCATCCTAAAGGATCTGTATCTCCCGGGAACATAAAATCTGCCTCAACGTTAGGGTTTCCTCCACCACTTGAGTGACCATTTCCTCCATAAGTAAAACGAGTACCATCTTTCCAATACCCACTTAAGTAATTGTAATAATCTATAGCTGTTTGTGGATCAGTTGTATTTACATCTGCACCTCCTCCTAAATTGTTATAGTACAAGAATCTTCTCATTCCGAAACGCTCATTATCTATAATCGAATCGCCATATCCTATACCATTTAAAGCTTCGTTTGGACCGATACCAAATGCATTATCGATTCCATCATTATCTTGGTAAGGACCCTCGAAGAAATCCACACCAATAGCGGGAGGAGCATCTCCATACCCTAAGAAACCACTAACATCTGGATCAAAAGCATTACCGTTGTAGGCATACCCTAAACCTCTAGAAACATCACAACCTACGTAATCATCAAAAGGACCACCGAGTGCAACATCTATCATCAATCCAAAATAAGTATCGTAAAGCGTTTGCGTAGATCTATTGATTAACTCGTAGTTGTAAAAGGTCATATTATTTACCTCATCATTGGTTGAAAAAGAAAAGGCCTGCGCTCTAATCTCCATACCAATTGGATCACCTCCAGATTCAGTATGAATATTTCCTTTGTCATTCATCACCCACCAAAAGTTTTGATCTCCAAAGATGGTAACTGTTCTATCTGTTCTACAATCTATTGATTTATCCAAATCGTACCATGGATAATCTCCATCTTGCCAATCGTAATTACCATCTTCATTTCTATCGTAGAAAGGTGCCAAGTAATAATCTTGCCCTGCTTCAACATCACCATGTGCAGGCCATTCTTTAATAAACTTAGGCACTTCGTAATTCGGGTAAAGTGTGTTTTGCGTATTCGTACCGTTGGCTTGATCATTCAATCCTGCATTGTACCATGCACGAAATTCTCTTACCTCATCTTGAGAAGAAATAAAGTGTTTATCATACTCCTCACAAACGTCAGAATCTGTAGTTGCATTTCCTATCGTTAATGGTCCTGTCCAATAATCATTTCCATTACGGTAACGCAACGCTGCCAATTTTAACTGACCGTTTACGTCCTTCCCTCCTAGCCAAAGTGCAGAGGCAAAAAGCGCCATAATCCCACTATTTTTGGGCACTTCATAATGACTAAAGTTTTGACCATTTACTTGCCACAGGTTCCCTGCGGTATGCACCAATGCCGAAACATTGTTCAATTCTAAATAAGTAGAGGTATTTGCCGGCACACAAGTCGCCGCTTTCATTTCTAACACTTCTATCTCTGGTTCTTGCCCTAAATAAGGCTGGGCCACCAAATAGAGCGGAAATAAAATAAGTAATGTTATAGCATGTTTCATAATAGCAAATTTTGGGCTTCTTCTAAATGTATACCTAAACAATTAGAAGTCAACTCACTTCTGGTTGTAATCTTAGCGTAATTCTACAAATCTAATGAGCAATTTTGTAATATCTTCAAACTCATTAAAACTCAATTCTTCGTAGGTATCAAAAACGTCATGATAATGTTTATTCGGTCCCATGGTGTATATAAAGAAACTTGGAACCCCTTCTAAACTAAAGAAGTAATGATCTGAATTTTGGGTTGGACCTCTTTTCTTAATACGAGTTAAATATCCATGTTCATTGTTGATGGCTACTAAACTTTCATAAGCTTTAGTATGGACCGTTCCATTTACCACAGTAATTCCTTCTTCACCAGACCCCATAATATCTAGGTTGAGTAAGAATTTAATTTTTTTCAATTTCAGCTGGGGATGTTTTACAAAATACTCGGACCCAACCAGACCAGCTTCCTCTCCGCCAAAAGCAATAAAAACAATATTATAATCTGCAGGGTTCTCTTTGAAATACTTGGCCATAGTTATCAGCATAGCCGTTCCCGAGGCGTTATCGTTAGCCCCTGGAAAATACGTATCAGCTCCCATTCTCCCCAAATGATCATAATGACCGGTAAAAACTATGGTCTTTTTCGTCTTCTTTTTTGCTTTTACTTGCCCAATTACATTGTACGCTGTATAGTTTTTAATTAGCTCGGCATCTACATTTACACGAAGGGTTTGACCTTCCTGATAAACACTATCCTGCAGGGTAATGACAATATTGTTGTATTGTTTCCTACCCACAGACCACGTGAATTTTTGGTGCGTTAAAATCACCACGGGTGCATAGGCTGAGAGTCCTGTTAAATTCGCTCTAATTTCTCGTTCTCTTCTGGCTGAAAGACCTCTTGTATCAATGAGAAAAGCATTTTTCTCTTCCTTTTGTACCTGTTCAAAAATATCTTGAAGTTGAATTTGACTTTTAAGAATATTGGTATCGATAACAGCCGGAACAAGTTGTCCGTCAAAACTAGGCGAATGGGCATCCACCATAAAATGTTTCCCCGGAATCAATTGTTTTTCACCATAACTTACTGCCATTGAACTCGGAAAGGTATTCACCTGTAAATTAAAAGCCTGTAAGAAAGACGAATCGAGTGGTTCAAGACCAATCTTCTCAAATTCACCAGCGATGTAATGCGCCGCTTTTACGTCCCCTTGGTTAACGTAACCTCTTCCATGAAATTCAGGTTTACACAAATCTTGGGTTATACGTCTTGCCTCATCAAGCTGAGACCAAGCGAGGGAACCCAAAAATAAAGTAGCAATAAGTAAGATGAAATTACGCATATCTTCTTTCAACTTTTTTCACAAAATCCGTCACCACTTCATTGTCTAAATCCCAATTCATCGAAACGGCAACTTCGCTTAATTGCTGTTTAGCAGTTGCGTAAGAATCAAGGTTATCTAGTGTATTTAAGGTAGATTCAAATTTATCCTTATTCCCTTCGAATAATTCGTTGATACACTGCAATCTATCATTCAACCCAAAAGCTTCTTTCAATGAAGCAATCTTTGTAGCACCAAATTTAGAGGCTAAAGAATTGTCTTCGTTACTGTTAAACCTATCGTAAAAACTCCCTTGATTATGCACAGGGTTATTCAAAGTATTGATGGGTTCGGGTTGTGTTATAGTAACTTTTGTAATCTCCTTTTTAGGCGCTTCCTCCTTAGGAGCTTCTGGTTCTGGAGCCACTTCTTTTGGCGCCTGAGCAACAGGTTTTGAATTTTGTCCTAATGATTCTTCTACCTTCTCTTCAGCAGGTGCTTCATCAAAATTCAAACTCAAGTTTGCTTTCTCCTCTTCGATTTCCTCAGTGGGTGTAGAAAAGTCAAACATCATTCCTTCTGACGCACTCGGTGCTTCTTTTTCTATGACCTGAGTAGTTTCAGCTTCTGTTTTTTCTACTTCCTGCTTACTTTCTTCAACAACTTCTTTTTCTACTGGAGTATTCACAACTTTACCTTGCGCTTCATACACCTTTTGTTCCAAAGCTTTGTAGCGCAAAATCAAACATCTTTCGTGGAATTCTCTTGACAACTGAACGAGTTCTTCCATTTCCAATTGGTTCAATTTTCCATTTTGCAATTGCTCTGTTAAAGCATTTAATCTCTGAAGTATTTCTTGTTGTGTATCCACGGTTTTAATTTTCAAGTTTAACATCGTTCATTCCCAGTGAGCTAAAGAAAGTTTACACCCACTTTTTAAGAGTACCCAAATTTAACTATTATGTTTTCAACTTTAGAAGAGATTGAAGGGAGTTTTAAAAGAAGAATGTTAATCATTTCACACAAAATGTATTCCTAAGTCATTTTCGAATGTTGCTTACTTCTTAAAATAAAGGAGTTAATGACTTATCTTTCCGTATTTTTACACCCAAATCCTTCGTATAGAGGGAGTACTTCTTATAAAAACGTAGAAATTGAACTTGAATTATACATACGCAGACTTAGCAGACCTACTTTACGCCCAAGAAACACCTCAAATAGACGGAGGAATAAAGGGGATTGCTTACGACACAAGAAGAATTTACGGTGCTGATGACTTGGCCTTTTTTGCTCTTCACACAACAAAAGACAATGGTCATGTATATATTCAAGATGCTTACGATAAAGGAGTTAGATGCTTTGTAGTTCAAGAAGATGTAGATCTTCCTCATGATGCTTGTGTTCTTAAAGTTGAAGACACTTTGGAGGCCTTGCAAACATTAGCAAAAAAACACCGAGAGCAATTTTCTTATCCGGTTATCGCTATTACCGGAAGTTATGGTAAAACCATGGCCAAAGAATGGTTGTATTCGCTTTTGAAGGATGATTACCAAATCATTCGAAGTCCAAAAAGCTACAATTCGCAACTCGGCGTTGCTTTGAGTTTGTTAGAAATGAGTCACGAACATAACCTCGCCATTATTGAGGTTGGAATTTCTGAACCTGGAGAAATGGAGATTTTGGAAGACATTGTAGATCCAACTTTAGGTATATTCACAGGAATTGGTGCTGCTCATCAAGAAAACTTTGAATCAGAAAAACAGCATGTAAAGGAAAAATTAAAACTATTCAAGCATGCCAATTTTGTATTTGCTCAAGAAGAATACGCTTCTCCTTTCAGACGTTCTAAAATAAACGTTGAATACCCGAGTCAACCTGCAAAAGCATTAGCCGCAATGGCTGCAACTCCCTTCAAAGCTACCCTTGAAAACTGTATAGAATGTGCATTATTCTTAGGACGACAACCTGAAGATATGGAGCCCCTCGTGAAACAACTACCAACGGTAGCTTCTCGAATGGAAATATTAGTAGGGAAGAATGACAACCTATTAATCAATGATACTTACTCGTTGGACCTACATGCGCTGGAACAAGCTTTAAACTACCTTTTATCCATTAAGGAAAAAAAGCAAAAAATAGCTGTGATTGACCTTACTCTTTCATCAAAAGATGAACAAGAAAAAGTTGTTGCTTTTATGGATAACTTCCCCTTGGATGAAGTATATTTTCTGAAGGATGAAATAATTCCTGAAGCTTTAGACAATATAAAAAATGCCGCCATTTTATTCAAAGCAAAAAGAAGGAGTTTCATCAAAAAAGAAATTGAAAATTTTAAGGAAAAGAAGCACGACACTTGGTTAGAAATAGATCAATCAGCTATACTAGAAAACATTCAACTTTTCAGAAGCAAACTCAACAATAACACGCAATTATTGTGCATGGTGAAAGCATCTTCTTATGGATCTGGCGATGTAAAAATGGCACATCTTTTAGAAAGTGCCGGTGTTGATTATCTAGGTGTTGCCTATGCCGATGAAGGTGTTGATTTGCGTAAAGCAGGAATTCAAAGTCCGATTATGGTCATGAATACTTCCGAAAGCGCTTTTCAAGAAATTATTAAACACGACCTAGAACCTGCAATTTTTGACTTACCTCAACTGGAGGCATTTATAAGAAGTTTGATTCGATTCAAGAAAACGAATTTCCCCATTCATATTAAGGTAGAAACAGGAATGAATCGCCTAGGTTTCTCTGAAGAAGATTTAGAGGGATTGTTTGAACTTCTTCAGGCACAACCCGAGGTCACTGTAAAATCTGTATACTCTCACTTGGCTAGTTCAGATGACGCTGCAAGTTCATTTACACATAAACAAGCGAAACGATTTGCCCAATACAAGGATATTTTCGATCATAAATTAGGAGCAAACATCCACTATCATTTATTGAATTCATCGGGCATACTCAATTTCCCAGAATACCAATATTCCATGGTAAGATTAGGGATAGGAATGTATGGATATATTCCACATCAAAATGGATTAAAACCCAGCTTATCTTGGTATACTCGCATTTCTCAAATCAAAGAAATAGAGGCCGGAGAAACCGTAGGTTACAATCAAAGTTTTACAGCCAATAAAAAGATGCATATAGCAACACTTCCGATTGGTTATTCTGATGGCTTACGCAGAGTTTTAGGCCATGGGAAGGGTGAGTTTTTCTTAGCAGGAAAAAAAGTTCATACACTTGGAAACATTTGTATGGATATGTGTATGATAGATGTGACAGATATAACCTGTAAAAAGGGAGACCTCGTGGAAATCATCGGTGATAATAATGACATTTTCGACTTAGCAAAAGCCAGTGAAACCATTGTTTATGAATTGATGACAGGTATTTCAAAGCGCGTAGAAAGGGTCTACTTACAGCATTAAATAACATCTAACCATATAAATTAACACCTTGTTAATTGGCAAAGTATGAATTGTCTCTACTTTGTCCGCGCGCCCAGAAAGCCCTAAAACGGACTTTCAGCGAGAACAACCTCTCAGCATTCTTCACGTCTTACTTATACATACCCGGCATTGTTACTAATAAATCCGTAACTTTAACATAGAATGCTTTTACAAACTATGAAAACTTTCTTCTATATAAGCTCGTGCCTTTTAATGTTGATTCCTCAACTTGTTTTGGGGCAATGTAGTCCTGCCATTCAGAATTTTTCTTTAGGAAACGATACTGTTTTATGTAGTTCACCTTATTCGATTAATGCGGGAGGGAATTTCCAAACTTATGAATGGAACAATGGTACAACCAACGATTATCTTATCGCATACTCTACTGGCACCTATTCTGTAACCGTAATGGAAACCAATGGAAATTTAATTGTCAATGGTGATTTCGAATCTGGTGTTACTGGTTTTAATACAGACTACAACACAGCTTCAGGAGGTCCATGGGGCCCTTTGTCTAATGAAGGAGAATACATGATTTCA
The DNA here is from genome assembly GCF_057456495.1 of Lishizhenia sp. NCBI lineage: Bacteria > Pseudomonadati > Bacteroidota > Flavobacteriia > Flavobacteriales > Crocinitomicaceae > Lishizhenia > Lishizhenia sp. The sequence goes on from NZ_JBVCPV010000003.1 coordinate 30,698, forward strand.
ACTTCGCCATCTTTAACACACAACAACTTCCTTAACTGCGGTGATCATACAACGGGAACTGGAAATATGTTTATTGTGAACGGATCAAGTGTTCCGAATAGCAATGTATGGTGTCAAACCGTAAATAATATAACCCCGAATACAGATTATGCTTTTTCTTGTTGGGCGATGAACGTATTGAACAGCACCAATGTCAGTAACCTTCAATTTTTCATTAACGGTGTACAAATCGGGTCAGTATTTAATACCAACACCACTGGTTGTATTTGGCAACAATTTACAGACACGTGGAACTCTGGAAATGCTACGACCGCAACACTCTGTATAACCAATCAAAACACTTCTGTAGGTGGTAATGATTTTGCTTTGGACGATATCGTTTTTGGTCCGATTTGCTATGCCACAGATAGTATCAATATTACATTTGAAAATTATCAACAAACACTCACTGGAGTTGACCCGCTTTGTGCAGGAACAGCCACCGGAGAAATTCATGTAGATAATCCTGGAGCAACAGAGTATAGTTTTGATAATGGACTTACCTATCAAGCAGATTCATTCATGTTAAATTTACCAGCAGGAATGTATGATGTATGTTCACGTTCTGCTGCAGGGTGTGAATATTGTGGAAACATATTGATTTCAGACCCTCCACCGGTAGGCGTTACTGTATCGAATGACACTACAATTTGTGAAAACGGTACAGCTACAATTAATGCGGTTGGTTCCAACGGTACATCTTTTATTTATCATTGGGATTTCACAACTGATCAAGGCCCCCAACAGGTTGTAACTCCAGGTGTAGCTAGTAATTACAAAGTTGCGGCAGAAAATCAAAACGGATGTATTTCTGACACGCAAGAATACCAACTGAGTTATTATCCTCCTCTAGATGGTATTATTTCACCTGACACCCTAATTTGCCCGGATGACATTGCAACTCTTATGGCTGGTGCTAACGGTGGAATTGGTGGTCCATATGACTTTACTTGGTCTTCAGGAACCACTGATACTCAAAATAATTTTAGTTCTGAAAATGTGAGTCCGCCCGCCACAACTTCGTATGATGTAACTATCTCTGATGCTTGTGAAAGTACTCCGATCACATTTTCAACTACAGTAAATGTTTCACCACTTCCACAACCTGGGTTTACAGCCTTGGAAATAGAGCAATGTGAACCTGCAATTTTCGAACTTACTTCCACTTCTGACCCTACATTAACGCAAAACATTGAATGGTGGATAAGTAATAATGAATACCATCCTTCGGGAAATTCTATTACAACGGATACTTATATGGAGGGGGTATATGATGTAACCATGAGTATAACAACCCCCATTGGCTGTGTAATAGAACAAACCTTTACAGATACACTTGTTGTACACCCTCTTCCCTTTGCCGATTTTGACTATGGTCCAAAACCTATATACATGTTTTCGCCAACCGTAGATTTCACAAATCATTCTACAGATGCAGTTAGTTACGAATGGACGTTCTTTGGGGGGGATCCCGGAACGAGTCAAAATACAGAATTAACCGTAGATTATCCGGAAGGACAGGAAGGTGAATATCAAGTTCAATTGGTAGCTATTTCCAGTTTTGGATGTAGAGACACCTTGGTAAAACCTGTTAAAATAGAGCCTGAAATTCTTATTTATGCTCCCAATAGTTTTACACCAGACGATGATGAATTCAACCCAACATGGCGTGTATTCATGGAAGGAATAGATGTTTACTCTTTTGAATTAGTCATATACAACAGATGGGGAGAAGTTGTTTTTAAAAGTCAAGACATCAACGAAGCTTGGGATGGTACCTACAACGGGCAAACTGTTAAAGATGGCACCTATATGTGGAAATTAAATGTGCGAGAACTAAACACAGATAAACGTTTAGAATATCACGGAAGTATTAACGTATTGAGATAAAAAAAGGCCTCATTGTATTGAGGCCTTTTCAGTATTAATATATCGCTTTTATAGCAATTCATTGGCCAGGTTGGCTAAATCAGATCTTTCACCTTTTTCTAGTTTGATATGAGCAAAGAGCTTTTGACCCTTCACCTTATCAATCAAGTAAGCTAATCCATTAGAATGCTCATCCAAATAAGGTGTATCAATTTGACGTACATCTCCTGTAAAGATTATTTTGGTTCCTTCTCCAGCACGTGTAATAATCGTTTTCACCTCATGCGGTGTAAGGTTTTGAGCTTCATCAATAATGAAAATAATGTTACTCAAACTCCTTCCACGTATAAACGCCAATGGTGTAATTAGTATCTTGCCTTCCTCTTGCATTTCAACAATAGCCCTGTGCTTGCGCTCATTTTCACCAAATTGATTTTTAATGAACTTAAGGTTATCCCACAAGGGCTCCATGTACGGGGATATTTTATCATTGGCATCTCCGGGTAAGAAACCGATATCCTTGTTGGACAGCGGCACCAGTGGTCTGGCCAAGATAATTTGCTGATATTTCTTGTGTTGTTCCAGCGCTGAAGCAAGAGCCAATAGCGTTTTACCTGTACCAGCTACACCTTGAAGAACAACCAATTTAATTTCTGGATTCATCAAAGCATTGATGGCAAAAGCTTGTTCCGCATTCTTAGGTTTAATACCATACGTAAACCCCTTCTCTACTCTTTCTACCTCATTACTTATGGGATTATAATACGCCAATGCAGAAGACTTCCCATTGTTTAAAATATAGTATCCATTTGCATATTTCTGTGCCCCCAACAATCCATTCTCCTCTATTTTCCCTTTTTGAAATAGTTCTCGAATAATGTCAGACTCCACATGATTTATGGTTACTAAACTCGATTTATCCAACTGAACATCATCCACCTTTCCGGTCTCGTAATCTTCGGATGTAATCCCCAAAGCTTTGGACTTAATTCTCAGATTAATGTCTTTGGTAACTAACACTACCTCCTTTTGTTCGGATAATTTCAAACAAAGTGCAGCGTTAATGATTTTGTGGTCATTTTTCCCTTCCGCATAAATTTTTTCAGCGTCCAAACCGTCGGGATGATTTTCCAAGACTATTTTGAAATTTCCCTTTCCTCTTCCAAGGGGAATCCATTCCATTAAAGACCCTGATTTTCCCGATAATTTATCGATAAAGCGAATAACCTCTCTGGCACAAAAGTTTTTAGTATCATTCCCTACTTTGAATTTATCCAATTCTTCGAGAACAGTAATAGGTATGGCTACATCATTTTTTACAAAACTGGTGATTGCATTAAAATCATGAAGCAAAACAGAAGTGTCAAGAACGTAAATTTTTGATTTCTTTGCCATATGAGTAGTTTCCTCTCAATTTACAAAAGAATTCAACGTATTTTACTTCTTGACACTTCCATTAATCAACACGTTGCTAACAAAATGTTGATATCTCTCTTTTATAGTCTATTACGACTTCAAGCAATTATTCTTTTAAAAGACGCTTAACAAATTGATAATCTCCACCTTCCACTTGAAGAAAGTATACTCCTTTGTCTAAATCCGTTAAACTTAAAGTTAACTGACCTGAAGTAGCATTTTTTTCTACATCCATCATCAATTGACCTTGTGCGTTATAAATTTTAACCGTCACCGTTTCATCTGCAAACAATCCATCGATTTGAAGCTCATTATTGAATGGGTTAGGATAAACATTCACATTGTTAGCTGCTTTATCCTCAACACCAACATTCGTAAATACTTCACAAGCAGTTTCGTATGTACAATCGGGACCAAAAAGACGAACACCAAAGTTTCCATTGTAAGGAACCTGGAATAGTTGATTTCCGCTATTGTCGAACACTTGTCCGTTATCACAATCGAAAAACTCAAATGATGTTGCAGTTGTTGCTTGAATTTCAATCGACGCCCCATCTACAGCCAAGGTTGTTCCATAATCTTCATGTGTTATAATATAATTTACAACACTATCACATCCGGTTGTCGCACTCAACACTTCTGTATAAGTTCCAGGATCTTTTTCATAAACCCCATCAACAAGCACAGAGTCACCCTGACAAATTGTTGTGTCTATATCAAACCCAACTTGAGGAAGAACGGTCATGTTCGTATTCACAACACTATCACAACCATTTACAGCAGTTAAAGCATCTGTATAAACTCCTGCTATCGTTTGCCAATCCCCTTCCAAGAATAAAGAATCTCCAAAACAAACATCTACATCCACATCAGTAACATAACTTTGATTGATTACTACAGTATTATCTATAGTACCTCCACTGTAAGTATATGTAATTACATAGGTTCCAGGTAGAGAGCTTGTCATATCAATTTCTCCTGTTGTGGCGTTTACCGTAATATCACTTGAGTTAGCACTAAAAGTACCTGATGAAGTTCCTGTTTTTAATGGAGTTGTTGCTGTTGCACTCGTACAGTAATCTGCGGCATAAGTAACTGTAACAGGTACTTGCTCTGGAAAAACTAACGAAGAAGCTGCTCCTGGAGCATCACCAGAAGAACCACCATTGTTATTTACGGCATTCGCATTATAGTAAAAAGTAACATTTCCAGAATTCGCTGGTGGAGCCGTCCAAAACACCTCAAAAGAACCTGAAGAACTCGCCCCATCATGTTCTAGATATGCTCTTGCTGCTAATGATGACAATTGGGTATTTGCCGTTAAAAAGCTTCCAAAAGTTCCTGCATTTTGGTTAAACGGCATACGTGTTGCCACCATTTGAAATCCAAAGTGACTGTAACTCGGATTACTTACCTGAACTGATATTTTATACTGTGTTCCTCCGACATATTCGGTAACAATATTATTTGTAGCAGCTTCTCGAATTGTAATAGAAGTTGTGGTAGCACTGCTCACTGATCCATGACATGAACTACAAGACCCATTAGAAAGAGGTCCCCCCGTCTTATCATGTCCAGAATGCGCTGGTCCCGCCGAGTACTTAAAACCAGAGGTAGCTGGGTAAGCACTCATTAAACAAACGCCAAGTGTAGCCAGGACAAATCCAAAAGCTAATACATTGTAAATTTTTTTCATATTTCTAGTTATTAATTTGCACGTATACCTATAGACGCAAGATTTGTCAAAAGGTTAAAAAAAAGGGTAAAACAATTTGAATTACCCTTCATTTGGAAATTAATTTCCTCACGAAATAACAGTTTTTAATTTTTCTAGAATCATCAGTCAAAACACGCGATCTTCTATAGATCACCACGGTGAAGGAACCCGACCATCATTTTTCTGATCTATATGCAATTTAATAAATTTCTTTGCATCAAATACTATGTTTTTATTTCTCCTAAAACAACCATTTCTTCCAAGGTAGGATTAACACTACCTCCTAGTGGCTCCAATGTAATGGCAAATGCTTGTAGATCTAAACCTTCCTCCAAATCCAGATTGATTCTGTCACTCAACACTAATTGTTTATCCATTACACCTAAATCTAAAGGTTTACCATCCACGATAGCCCACAATTGATATTGTTTTTCTGAGGCAGGTTTTGGAAGTTTATCCGACTTTACAATGTACTCCTGAAGTGAAGGATTGTAAAACAATTTCACCCGTGCCTCAGGATATTTGGCTGTTCCGTTCAAACGGATTAGTGAGGTAGATTCATCCAACACGAAGTCTGTATAATTCCTTTCATACCTCAGAGAATCTCTCAATTCTAAAACTGCTTGTTTATATTTTTCTTGTTGAGCGATTAACTTTTCTTGTTCCGTTTTAAACGCTAGTTCTACATCCTTTTTTTGAGTCCCTTCTAGATAGTGGTTCACACCAAACCCAAAAATTAAAGCTATAGAAGCTGCCCATAAAATGGTAGCCAGAGACCTCGTTTTATCCTTGGTCTGGAAATTCACCTGCGCATTCAATTTCTCTTGAGGAAGCTGACGAATTGCCGCCATTACCTTTGCTTTAATCTCAGCCGGCGGACGTGTTGAAAGTGTACGAACATAGGCAGCTAACGCCTCTTCCATACTTTCTTTTTCACGCTTGATTTCTGGATATAAAGCACACATTCTTTCCACCTCTAACTTATCCTCAACACCTAAAGCGCCGAAAACATAGTTTTCTAACTTTCCCGATAATATGTATTCTTTACTTTTCAATTTCTTCTTAAGGTTTACTTGTAAAATACATACGTAGCCAACTGAGCTTTAGATTTTTAAGAACTAAATTTTTATTAAAAAAACACAAGTAAATCCAGTACAATTTCAAAGACAAAAAAAAGAGGTGCAAGCCTATGCTCACACCCCTTTTTAGGTTAGTTGTAAAAATCTTATCTAGCGAACTGACCTAAGATCACGTAGGTTGTTGGATCTGTTGTCGTAATTGCTTGTAATGGATCGTGTACTACGAAGAACCCTTCGTATGTCGTTGTTAAATCTGCAATAGATAAAGTACTTTGTTGCGACGCTGCAACCATTCCTCCGTTACCCGTAGCCATTAAAGTACATACATTTGCATTTGGCGTTTCGTTGTATGGAGTTCCATTTGGTGTCATTGTTGGATCAGCAAAATCATGTGAGTGGATCATGTACATCTCACCGTCAATCGTATTGTCTAACATTACAGTAACTCTTGTAGCACCACTTCCTAATTCTTGTAATTTAATTGTTGCTCCTAAGTTACTTGCGTGTGTTCCTCCGTAAGCAAAACTTGCATCCACTTGCCCTGTATTAAAATCGTAATTAAACATTTCAGAAGTCAAAGTGTAAGCTGCTTGTGCTCTAGCAAAGGTTCCTAATACTAAGTACGTCGTTAAATCTGTTGTACTGATGTTTTGTAAAGGATCGTGTACTACAAAGAATCCTTCGTAAGAAGTTGTAATTGCATCGAAAGACATATCTACTGTTTGCGAAACTGATACTGAAGATCCGTTACCTGTTACCATTTGGGTAAATACCGCTGCATTCGGTGTTTCATTGTAAGGTGTTCCGTTTGGCGTAGTTGAAGGATCTGCTGCATCATGAGCATGAATCATGTACATTTCTCCATCCACAGTATTCTCTAAAGTAACGGTGATTTTTGCAGTGTTATCTCCGGTTTCTTCAACCATCATAGACGCAGTTAAGTTGTCCATGTGCGTTCCTGCATATGCAGTTCCTGAAACTAATTGACCATTGTTAAAGTTGTAGTCATACGTTTCACTTTTCATTTCCGTTGGGGTGTCTGGGGTATCATCAGGAGTATCGTCCATATCGTCTTTTTTACAAGAGGTGGCTCCCAACATTAATCCTATTGCCAAGGTTGGCAAAACATAGTGCTTAAATAATTTCATCATTTCAAATTTTAGTGTTCGGTGATATCTACGCACCTGTTTAAGTTCTGGATTTTTTAACCTAATATTTTTTTCATAATATTCCATCAACCCCTTATAAACGTTGATAAAAGAGTTCAAAAATTATCTAAAACGACCTGCCAATTATCAAGAATGACATCCCCTAAAAAAACATTGATTCAACAAAAAAGGGAGAGATCTTATGACCCCTCCCTTCTTTGGTGTTTAGTATATGATATCTTACAAATCGAACTTGATACCTTGTGCCAATGGCAACTCTTTGGTATAGTTAATTGTATTTGTTTGTCTTCTCATGTAAACTTTCCAAGCATCAGATCCAGACTCACGTCCACCACCTGTTTCTTTTTCACCTCCAAAGGCTCCACCGATTTCAGCTCCTGATGTTCCAATATTTACATTGGCAATACCACAGTCAGACCCTCCGTATGATAAGAAACGTTCTGCTTCTCTTAAATCAGTTGTCATGATAGCAGAAGACAATCCTTGTTTCACGCCATTCTGAATATCGATTGCATTTTCAACCTCTCCTTCGTACTTCAATAAGTATAAGATAGGTGCAAAAGTTTCGTGCTGTACAATCTCGTAGTGATTTTCAGCTTCAGCAATTGCTGGTGCAACGTAACATCCAGATTCGTATCCTTCTCCTGTTAATGTACCTCCTTCAACAATCAACTTACCACCTTCTGCTACAACTTTTTCTCTCGCCGCGTTAAACATATCCACCGCGTCTTTATCGATTAATGGTCCAACGTGGTTGTTCTCATCTAATGGATTACCAATACGTAATTGCTTGTATGCATTTACAATTACATCTTTCACCTTATCGTAGATATCCGCATGGATAATCAGTCTTCTTGTAGAAGTACAACGTTGTCCACATGTACCTACCGCTCCAAATACAGCTCCTGGAACTACCACGTTCAAGTCTGCATTTGGTGTAATAATCATGGCGTTGTTACCTCCTAATTCTAATAATGATTTTCCAAGACGTCTTCCAACTGCCTCAGAAACAGATTTACCCATACGTGTAGATCCTGTAGCACTTACTAAAGGAATACGCGTATCGTCTGCCATTAATTTTCCTAAATCAGCCCCTCCTATTAATAAAGAAGAAACTCCCTCTGGAACGTCATTATCTGTAAATACTTCTTCTGTAATTTTTTGACAAGCAATAGAAGTCAACGGAGTTTTCTCAGATGGCTTCCAAACACATGCATCACCACAAACCCATGCCAAGGCTGTATTCCAACTCCATACGGCTACTGGGAAGTTAAACGCAGAAATAATTCCTACAACTCCTAGTGGATGGTATTGTTCGTACATTCTATGACCTGGTCTTTCAGAGTGCATTGTTAAACCGTGTAATTGACGCGATAAACCTACGGCGAAATCACAGATATCTATCATTTCCTGTACTTCTCCCAATCCCTCTTGGTAAGATTTCCCCATTTCGTAAGAAACCAATTTACCCAAAGGCTCTTTGTAATCACGTAATTTATTACTCAACTGTCTCACTACTTCACCTCTCTGTGGTGCAGGAACTTTTCTCCATTCCTTAAATGCAGCTTGAGCTTTTTCAACAACTTTATCGTAATCTTCTGCAGTAGCCATTGTAACATCACCTAAGTGCTTACCATCTACTGGAGAATATGATTTTAAAACTTCACCTTTTGTCTGTAACCAAACGCTTCCTGTTGAAGCGCCTAAATTTGTTTTTTCTAGTCCTAATTCATCAAGTACTTCTTGTATATCAAATCCTGTTATTACTTCTGACATGTATGTATTTTTAAATTTTAAACAAATATAATTAAAAGTGTTGATTTTCATCAACAGCAATAGGCTTTCTTGTAGATTCGTTGTGCGACAACAAAAATGCGTGCCTTTAAGGTAGGAAATTGAGAAGATCTCAGACTTGTTTCTTCGTAAAATCTGTGTGAATTGGATTTGATATTGGCTCCCTTTTAAGCACACCTCGGTTCTATATTAAATAGATTACTTTCTAGCAGTGCTTAAAATCGGGTGCTTTGCTCTACTCCTCGGTCCAAAATATTTTCAAAGAAAAAGCCCGTCTCAGCTTCTATTGTCGCTGTGCGGGCTTTCTTTTCAATATCTTTTGTTCCTGTGGGGTACGCTGTCGCCCCCTGGGAGAATTTACTTCTTAAAATGGAAATTTAACCTTTCACGTTACCTATTACGTACAACTGCGAGAGATCCGGAGTAGGTTTACCACCTTCATCTTCTAGCGTAATGGCAAAAGTTTGCAGTTCATTCACCCCTATTTTACGCGTTGGAGTTACCGCGAATTCTTTGTCTAACACACCCAAATCTACTGGAACTCCATCTGCCAAAGCCCACAATTGGTACTGTTTACCTTCAG